>NZ_JBFRHB010000004.1:0-213738 GCF_052115645.1 Arthrobacter sp. 2MCAF14
GCTTCGAGGCGRCCCTGGGAAATTTCCGGCTGGTACGGCGTGTAGGCCGTGTACCAGGCCGGGGATTCGAGGATGTTGCGCCGGATCACCGGCGGAGTGACGGTGTCGTAATAGCCCTGGCCGATCATCTGCACAGCCGTCTTGTTCTTCGAGGCGAGGCGGCGCAGCTCGGCGAGGACTTCGACCTCGCTGAGTGCATCAGTGCCGCCCGGCAGTGTCAGGGGCGCCGATTGGCGTATGGAATCGGGAACGGCGACGTCTACCAGGCCATCCACACTGTCGTAGCCGACAGCCTTGAGCATGATGTCAATGTCGGCCTGGCGGCGGGCGCCGATATGCCGGTCCGCGAAGGCGGTGGGGGTTGATTGAACAGTCAAGAGGAACTCCAAGATAGGGCCGGCCACAGTGGCACGGCTTGGGTTGGGTTCCTCCCCGCTCTGTATCGGACCTGAGAGATTCCGCAGGCTTGGTTGCCCGCTTGCACCGTCGGTGAGCCAGACCGGGGCCTTGCTGCTTTCCAGAGTCGCCTCGCCGCGGCGGTACGGGGGCCTGAGAGATTCCTGGGGAGGATTTGCTCCTACGGCGCCTGCCCGGTTGATGACGGGGAGGACTCTCCCGCCACGGTTCGAAAGGCTTATTCAGATTTGAGGGGGTGATTCGGCTCACACCATACACACAACGTCAGCGCCGCGGCAACACCCGGTTCGAAAACGGCGCTCAGCGGGCACCGACGTGACGAAGCAAAGGCGGAATTGACATTTCTTAGTGAGCTATCCCACACTGAATCGGTGGCCGCCCGGAAGGGGCCAATCCTCCACATCCGCGATTCTCTTCACTCAACTGAATACTGCTTATGATCTGCGGCGGGAGAGTCCTGCCGGTACATTCAGCAGGCGCCGTAGGAGCAAATCCTCCCCAGGAAACTCTCAGGCCCATGTACCGCCGCGGCGAGGCGACTCTGGAAAGCAGCCCGGCAACCGGGCTCACCGACGGTGCAAGCGGAACCATGCGAAAGCGCGGCGCCGCGGAATCTCTCAGGTCCAAGACAGTGCGGGGAGGAACCCCGAATCATCGTGGCGCCTTTGGTGCCACTTGAACGATGGAGTTCCTCTTGACGATTCATCACCCGCCCGCCAAAGCCGTCGAAACACCACATCTTGATCGCCAGCTCAGCAACCGGCACATCCAGCTGATTGCTATCGGCGGGGCGATCGGCACTGGCCTCTTCATGGGTTCGGGCAAGACCATTTCCGCGGCTGGCCCCTCGGTCATCTTCGTCTACATGATCATCGGCTTCATGCTGTTCTTCGTCATGCGGGCGATGGGCGAGCTGTTGTTGTCCAACTTGCATTACAAGTCCTTCAGCGATTTCGCCGCGGACCTGTTGGGCCCTTGGGCAGGCTTCTTCACCGGCTGGACCTACTGGTTCTGCTGGGTGATCACCGGCATAGCAGACGTCATCGCCATCGCCGGCTATTCGCAGGAACTCTGGCCCGGCCTTCCGCTATGGGTTCCGGGCCTGGCCACCATCGCCATTCTGTTGCTCCTGAATCTGACCACGGTAAAGGCCTTCGGCGAGACCGAATTCTGGTTCGCGCTCATCAAGATCATCGCGATCGCCGCACTGATCGTGGTTGGCCTGTTCATGATCTTTAGCGGCTTCCAGTCCGGCGCCGGACCGGCAAGCTTCAGCAACCTGTGGAGCCACGGAGGCTTCTTCCCCAACGAGTTCATGGGTTTCGTCGCCGGCTTCCAGATCGCAGTGTTCGCATTCGTGGGTATTGAACTGGTGGGCACCACCGCCGCAGAAGCGAAGGACCCGGAGAAGAACCTGCCCAAGGCGATCAACTCCATCCCTGTCCGGGTGCTGCTCTTCTATGTGGGCGCCCTCATCATCTTGATGTCCGTCACGCCCTGGACCCAGTTCGCCGCAGGGCACAGCCCGTTCATCGCCATGTTTTCCCTGGCAGGACTGGGTGCCGCTGCCACCGTGGTGAACCTGGTGGTCCTCAGCTCGGCCATGTCATCGGCCAACTCCGGAATCTACTCCACGTCCCGCATGGTCTACGGCCTGGCCCAGGAGGGTGACGCGCCCGCCGTGTTCAGCGGCCTGTCCCGCCGTAAGGTTCCCCGCAATGCCCTGTTCCTGTCTTGCGTGCTGCTGCTCTCCGGCGTCGTGCTGATGTACGCCGGGCAGGACATCGGCAAGGCGTTCGACATGGTGACCACAGTGTCAGCGGTCTGCTTCGTCTTCGTGTGGTCGATCATCATGGCAAGCTACCTCGCCTACCGTCGTCGTCGCCCGCATTTGCATGACACTTCGAAGTTCAAGATGCCCGGCGGCATCCCGATGGTCTGGGTAGTGTTCGCGTTCTTCGGCTTTGTCCTGTGGACCTTGACCACCCAGCCCGACACGCTACTGGCTCTCTTGGCGACTCCGGCGTGGTTCATCGTGCTCGGCGTCGCGTGGTTCTTCCTGCGCCGCCGTCCTACCCACCTGGCCCGGTACGCAAGATTCCAGGAGGAACTCGAGTCCGAGCAGGATGCCGCGAACCAGGCCGCCGTTCTTCCCTGACCCAAGCCACACCGCCGGGCAGGAGAGCCGGGCAGGAGCCTACTGATGCATGGCCTCGTGAATCTGGAGCGCAAACCAGAGCTGGGCCAACGTGGACGTTTCGCCCATGTCCAGCCCCGTCAATTCGCCGATTTTCCGGATACGGTAGATCACGGTTTGCCGGTGGGCGAAGAGTGCCGCAGCTGTCTTTTGCCACGACCTCTGGGTGTCCAGGTAGGTCCTCAAAGTCACGATGAGGTCACCTTCCTGGCCCTGTTCGTACTCGAAGACCGGGCCGAGCAGCCGCTGGACCAACGCCGTGCCTTCCTCGAAACTCGTGAGGCCCAGCCAAGACGGTCCCTCGGCGTAGTGGGCCAGGTTGACGGCGTTGCCCTTGGCTGAACCGAGCGCCCACAGCGATTCCTGCAGTGCACGCTGGATGCCTGCGGCGGACGTAGGCGAGCTGATGCCAATCCGGACGTCGGTCCCGGCGCAATGGATCAAGACGTCGTCGGTCACCGCTTGGGAGACCGCCACATGAAGTGTGTTGAAACGCCGGAGGCAAGCGGCTGGAAATCCGTGGCGCCACAGTTCCACGTGGACGTTCGCCAGCCGCTCGCCGTCGTCGGCGGCTATCGCGACCATCACGAAATCTTGTGCTGGGACATCAAAGGCGGTAAGCCGGCTCTCCAATTCGGCGACTCCCAGCCGTCCATCAACGGCTGGCCGGAGGAACTCGCCAGCCAGGCGATGCTGGCTTTCCAGGGACAGGACTGTTCGTGAAAGTTCCAGCCCCAGCACTGTTGCCGCGTGGAGGAGCACGACGGCGTCAGGGTGCGGATCGCTTTTGGGCAGCACCACCAGCAATGCATTGGCGTGGGTGGGGATGTCCATCATCAACACGTGCCGATCCCCTAGCCGATGCCACTGGAACTTCTTCCCGGTCAGGGGTATGTGGCCGGTCAGCGGTGCCAATTCCGTCTGCAGAATTTCCGGCAGCGGCTTGCCGTCCGGATGCCACGGATGCAGGCAACGCCGGTCCACTACGAACAGCTCCGCATCGAGCTCAGCCGCGAGGCCGCGGAGGAGCCCCTGCCAGTGGTCCTCGATTGTTCCCGCGGTACGGAGCAGATCGTAGACCCGGGCGGTCTGGCGTAGACGCCGCGATTCCTCAAGCAGGGAAGCCTCGGCAACGGTCCGGGCGATGGCGATGAAGGGCAAGGGATACGGAATGCTCAGCAGCGGGAGCGGCAACCGCTCGCACACTGCCAGGAATTCCGGCGTCAAATCCGGCGCGTGCATCTTCTCTCCGATGGCCAGCGCACTGGCGCCTGCATCGACGAGTGCCTCTGCGAGCGCTACTTGGCCTGGGGCGTCGGCGGGGATGGACAGCCCGTTGGTCATCATCAGTTCGCCGCCGGTGACCCATTCCCACAGCCGGGGCAGGTCCGAAGTGTGCGCCCACGTGATCCGGTTGCCACTGCCTGCGTATCCGGCCAGAAGCGTCAGTCCCAACTGGGGTTCTACCACGAGCTCGGCCACGGTAATCGCCATCGAAGGTGCACTCCCTGATCATTGGTTTTCGGCTATTTCAGGGCACTTAGACATTTGTATAAGCGCCTCGGCCATTTGTAGTCAATCTACCGCTATACGCAGTGATGTGCGTCACCAAGAATTGGATTACTTACTTCCCGCCCCAACATCCCGACTCGACATTCCCGCTCAAAGGCGAGCACCCTCCTCCCAACACCGAAAGCTGCCGGCAAGCCGCTCGGCAGCACTGCACGAAGGATCCCGGCATGACAACGCATAAGCCCATCGGCCCCGTCGACGCAACCAAAGTCCCCCGGTATGCAGGCCTCGGCACTTTTGCCAGGCTTCCCCAAATTGACCGCGTTCCGGACTACGACATTGCGATCGTCGGAGTACCGTTCGACGGCGGAACGTCCTTCCGGCCCGGCGCCCGTTTCGGTCCTGCCGCGGTCCGCGAGGCCTCCCGGCTCCTGCGTCCCGGTTACCATCCCGAACTCGACGTTGAGCCGGTCTACGAAGTCCAGGTTGTAGACGCCGGCGACATCGCCTGCACCCCCTACGACATCACACGGGCCGTCCGCGAAATCGAAGAGCAGGCACTGCCCCTGATCAGCGAGGACAAGAAGCTCATCTCGATCGGCGGCGACCACACCATCGCCCTCCCGATGCTGCGGGCCTTGAACAAGGTCCACGGACCGGTCGCGTTGCTGCACTTCGACGCCCACCTGGACACCTGGGACACCTACTTCGACCAGCCCGTCACCCACGGAACCATCTTCCGGCGGGCATTCGAAGAAGGCCTCCTCATCGAAGACTCCTCCATGCATGTCGGCATCCGCGGGCCGGTCTATGACCGCAACGACTTCCTCCGCGACCACGAATTCGGTTTCCAGATCATCCGCTGCTCGGACCTGGACGTCATCGGCGTTCCGGCAGCCATCGAGCGGGTCAAGGAGCGGCTGGGCGACAACCCCGTCTACGTCTCCATCGACATCGACGTCCTGGACCCCTCCTACGCACCGGGCACCGGCACTCCCGAGATGGGCGGACTCCACTCCCGCGAACTCCTGGCACTGCTCCGCGGGCTGAACGGCATCAACATCGTCGGCGCCGACGTCGTCGAAGTCGCCCCGGCCTACGACCACGCAGACATCACCACGGTGGCCGCGGCCACCCTGGTCTTCGACCTCCTCGCGCTGATGGTGAACCGCGGCAAGGCCGAGACGAACGCCGTCCGCGAATTGCAAGCAGCCTCCTGGACTGCATCATGAACGCCCGAAGCAATCCCGCCGCGGCCACCGAAGTGCCCCGGCTCGAGGACAAGACCATCCAGCCCATCCCACTGAACGAACGCCACGGGAAAGCCCGGGACCTCTTCACCATCTGGTTCGGTTCCAACATCATGATCATGACGATCGTGACCGGCGGACTCGCCACTACGGTGTTCGGGCTCAGCTTTGTGCCCGCCGTTGTGGGAATCATCCTTGGAAACGTCATCGGCGGCATCTTCATGGCGCTCCACTCCGCCCAGGGACCGCAATTGGGCGTGGCACAGATGATCCAGACCCGCGGCCAGTTCGGCTCCTTCGGGGCGCTGCTGATCGTTGTCATCGTGGTGATCATGTACGTCGGGTTCTTCGCTGCGAACCTCGTCTTTGGCGGCGAAGCAATGGCGGCAGTCAGCCCGGACATCAGTGTTGACGGTGGCATCATCATCATCGGCGTCGTGAGCGTCGTTGCCACGATTTTCGGCTACCGGCTCATCCACGCCTACGCACGCTTCCTCAGCATCGTGGCCGGCTTGGCGTTGCTTCTGGCCTTCGTCTGGATCATGTTCGTCCACGGGCTGCCCGCCACTTTCCTGGACCAGGGAAACTTCAACTGGGTTGGCTTCATGGCCACCGTCTCCGTATCCGCCTTGTGGCAACTCGCCTACGCTCCCTACGTCTCGGACTACTCCCGCTACATGCCGCAAGGCACCGGCTCGGCTCCGGCATTCTGGGCCTCCTACTCAGGCTGCGTCCTGGGCACCCTCTTCCCGATGATCCTGGGTGCCTTGGTGGGAACCCTCGCGGTGACCATGGGCGCCGATGCAGGCAACGTCGAGATCGTGGGCAGCATGGGGGCGTTGCTCCAGCCCTGGACCCTGGCCGTCGTCGGAATCTTCTGCCTCGGCGTTGCGGCGTCGAACGCTATGAACCTCTACTGCGGCGTCCTGTGCAGCCTCACGATTGGGCAGACGTTCAAGCCGAACTGGCTGCCTCGCGCCAAGACCCGCAGCGTGGCGGCAATCATCCTCTTCACGTTCGCACTCCTGATCTCGCTGTTCGCACGCGACAATTTCATCCTCTTTTACACGAACTTCCTCTCCTTCCTGATGTACGTGCTGGTTCCCTGGACGGCCATCAACCTGGTGGACTACTACCTCCTCCGGCACGGTGATTACAGGGTTGAAGACTTCTTCAAGCGCGACGGCGGAGTGTACGGACGGTTCAACTGGGTCGCCATCGCTTCCTACGTGGCAGGCGCCCTGGTCCAGCTTCCGTTCTCGGCAACAGCGATCTACACCGGACCCGTCGCGGCAGCCATGGGCGGCGTGGACCTCTCCTGGATTGTCGGACTCGTCGTGGTTGCTCCTCTCTACTACGTCGCGGCACGCACCTTCCGGAAGAAGATCCAGCCCGAGCCCGTTCGAGCCCGCGTACTTGCAACTGACCTCATCTGAAAGGCAAAAATCATGACACTCATTGACACCGAACAGTTCACCGTCCGCCGCGTCAGCGAAGACAACAGCTCCTCTGCGGCCCACAACGGCTCGGACATCTTGCCGCTGCCCTTGCCGCCCGGCGGGCATTTCATCGGCGGATCGTTTGTTCCAGGTTCTTCCACCGAGCTCATCGACGTGGTGGACCCCGCCACCGAGCAGGTCATCGCCTCCGTGCAGGCCGGCACCGCCGCAGACGTTGACGTTGCCGTGGAAGCAGCCGTGGCGGCGCAGAAGTCTTGGGGATCCACCACGCCGAAGGAGCGGTCCGAGGTCCTGAACCTGATCGCCAACATCATCGAAGCGAACCGGGAAGCCTTCGAAGCCATCGAGTCCGCCAACACAGGCAAACCGCGGGCCGTCGCGGAAGACGACGTCTCCAGCACCATTGACACCTTCCGTTTCATGGCCGGAGCGTCCCGCACGCTGACCTCCATGGCCGGCGGCGACTACGCCACCGGGCACACCTCGGTCATCCTCAGGGAGCCCGTAGGAGTGGTGGGCGTCATCACCCCGTGGAACTACCCGCTTTTGATGGCAGCCTGGAAGATCGCGCCGATCCTGGCCGCCGGAAACAGCATCGTCCTCAAGCCTTCCGAGCAGACGCCGCTCTCCACGCTGAAGCTGGCGGAGCTCGTGGCCGGCCGCATTCCGGATGGCATCCTCAATGTCGTCACGGGCCAGGGCCGGACCGTTGGCCAACGGCTTTCCGAACACCCCGATGTTGCCCTCGTCGCGTTGACGGGGAGTGTCGTCAGCGGACAGGCCGTGGCGGAAACCGCCGCGAAATCAGTCAAGCGCGTCCACCTGGAACTCGGCGGCAAGGCCCCGGTTGTCGTCTTTCCCGACGCCGACCTCCGCGCCGCCGCTGCCGGCGTGCGGAACGCCGGCTACTGGAATGCCGGCCAGGACTGTGGCGCTGCATGCCGCGTGCTCGTCCACGAATCGGTGGCCGCCGAGTTCACCGAGCACCTCGTGCGCGAAGTCAGCACGTTGGTGGTCGGGGCACCAGACGCGGGGGACGACGTCGAAATCGGTCCCATGATTTCGCGCCCGCACTTCGAGCGCGTCAAGGAATCGCTGGCCGAGGCAAAAGCTGCTGGCCTGCACGTCGCCATTGGCGGTTCGGCGTTGGAAGGCCCCGGCTACTTCATCGAGCCCACCGTCATCAGCAACGTGCCAGCCGGGGCGCACATCGCAACCCACGAGATCTTTGGCCCCGTCGTCACGGTGGAGACCTTCAGTTCCACTAAAGAGGCCGTCACCCGCGCAAACGAGAGCCCTTACGGCTTGTCAGCCTCAGTGTGGACCACGGATTCAAGCCTCTCGCTGAGCGTTCCTAAGCAACTCGACTTCGGGACCGTTTGGGTCAATTCACACTTGGTGTTGGCTTGCGAGGTACCGTGGGGCGGATTCAAGGGATCCGGCTACGGCCGCGACCTCTCGCTCTACGCCTTGGACGACTACTCCCGCACCAAGCACGTCATGATCAACCACGGCGCATGAGCGTTCAGACAAGCAACGGAGCTGATCAATGACCACCGCGAACCTTCCCCGCAACGCATCCCCGGCACGCGCCGCCACTCCGTCCGCCCCTTTCGGCACGGACGTCACGTGGACCAACTGGGGCGGGAACCAGAGCGCCACGCCAGCCTTCACCGTGCGGCCGCGGAACGAACAAGAAGCCCTCGACGCCGTCCGTTTCGCGATCCGTGAAGGCCTGCCTGTGCGGGCGGTCGGCTCGGGGCATTCGTCCTCGCCGCTGGTCCAGACGGGTGGTGTCATGTTGGACATGTCCGGTCTTTCGGCGATCACCGGAACCGACCGCGAGCGGCGTCGTGCCAGGGCCCTGGCCGGGACCACCATCAACGCCTTCGGCGATCCCCTCTGGGAACAGGGGCTGGCCTTGGGTAACCAGGGCGACATCGACAAACAGCAGATCGCCGGGGCGCTGGCCACCAGTACCCACGGTTCGGGGATGAACCTGGGCAGCTTCTCGTCCAACCTTCGCTGGGTGAAGCTGATCAACGGCTACGGCGAAATCGTGGAAATCGGCGAGGGGCAGCTCCGCGAACTCAGGGCCGCCCAGGTCGCGTTGGGTACGCTCGGGGTTTTCCTGGAGGTGGAACTGGCTGTTGAGGACAGCTACTACCTGCAGGAACAAATCACCTACCCCACGTGGGACGAGACCGCTTCGACCTGGGATACGGATATCGACTCCAACAGGCACTACTCCTTCCTCTGGTGTCCCGGGAACGATTCGTGCGAGCTCCTGGACCTCCCTGGCGCACCCGGCCTGAGCATGGCAAACCGTAGCTACACCAAGCGGTACAACGTGGCCCGCGTCCGGGACGAGCGGGAAATCTCAACCGTTGATGGCTCCCGCCTGGACCGCTCCTACCGGATCTATCCGGGCGGATTCACCACGCAGTTCCACGAACTTGAGTACTTCGTCCGCAGCGAGGACGGCTTGGCCGCCGTCGAGGCCATCCAGGACCTGATCCGCACCAAGTATCCCGAGCAGAGGTACCCCGTGGAGGTCCGCTGGGTGAAGGCCGACGATGGCTACATGTCCCAGTTCCAGGGCTGCGACAGCACCGTCATTACCCTCACCACTGAACCCGGCACCGACTATTGGCAGTTCTTCCGGGATGCCGATGCGCTGCTCCAGGAATTCGAACCGCGTGCGCACTGGGGAAAGATCCACTTCATGACCCGGAGCCGCTTGGAACGCCTCTACCCGGAGCTGGACACCTTCATCCAGGTACGCCGCGAGTTCGATCCGCGCGGAATGTTCCTCAACGACCACACTCGCGCCCTGCTGGGCTAGGTGAGTGTATTGGGCCCGGCGAATCCGGGCCCAATACACGCGTTGAAACCTTGGAATGGTAGTTTGATCTCTGCTTGAGCCAGACACTCGTACCCACTCGGAGGATAATTCATGCTCAAAGGTTTCAAGGACTTCGTTCTTCGCGGCAACATTATCGAGCTGTCCATCGCCGTCGTCATCGGCACCGCGTTCACAGCCCTGGTCGCAGCGTTCACCACCAACATCATCAATCCGGTCATCGCCGCCGCCGGCGGAGTCAACGCGCAGGGACTGGGCTTCTCCATTTGGCCCGACAACGCGAAGACCTTCGTCAATTTCGGTGCCGTCATCACCGCGTTCGTGACCTTCCTGATCACGGCCGCCGTGGTGTACTTCATCTTCGTTGCGCCCATGAACAAGATCAACGAACTGACCAAGCGCCGTGCCTCCATCGAAGAGCCCGAGGACGAGCCGCTGCCGGCTGACACCGCCCTGCTTGTTGAAATCCGCGACCTCCTGACCGATCTCGCCGCCGCCAACAAGAGCAACGAGAACGCCCGCTAGGTTTCGGGCATTACGGCCAGTTCGGCGCGTCCGGTCGGCGCCGAACTGGCCCCCATCAGTGCTGCCCAAGATCGTGACGCAGGCGCAATCCGCCTGAAACAGGGCTCGGGCACGATAGTGCCATGAAGCCGAACAAGAGGACTTCCGCTACAGCCGAGCTCTCCTGCGAAGTGTGCGGCCAGATGCCCGAGGCTCCGAAGGCCCGGGTCACCGTGGCCCAAATCGCCGTGATGCTCCCTATCGAACTTCTTGTCCACGCCATCGTCGTTGAAACGCAACTGCCATACCTGGCCAAGGTGCTCCTCCTCACCGTCACGGCAACGATCCTGGTCATTTGGGTCGCCGAACCCTCCGCGGCCAGGATTCTGCGGCGCTGGATCCACGCGCCTGCCCTCCGCCACCGCAGGAAGCTCCATTTGGCCCCGGCTCTTTGGCGGGCGAGGACCGTGCTCCGCGACCAGCCGGGTTCCCTCCAACGCATCACCCAATCGCTGGCCCGGACCGACATCAATATCCTCAGCATCCATGTCCACCCCATGGATGGAGCCGTCATGGACGAATTCGTACTTTCCGCTCCGGGCCACCTCGGCGAGCAAGAGCTACTGACAGCGCTCGACGACGGCGGCGGCCGGGATTCGCACGTGTGGCCTACCACTGCACTCGCCATGGCGGACGGCCAGACCAAGGCCTTGAGCCTGGCTGCCCGGATCGCCGACAACCCGCAAGAACTACCGCTGGCGGTTGCGGAACTCCTTTCGGCGAAAATCGTCACCCCGGAACCCGAGGGTCAGGCCGTCGAGGCGGGCGCCGCCGTCGGGCCCTCCACGACGCTCCTCAAGATCCCCACCGCCTGGCACGGCCCGCTAGTGTTCTCCCGACCGGGCGAGCCGTTCACGCCGGCGGAATCAGCACGTGCACATCGGCTGGCCGAGCTCGCGGAAAGCCTGGCGCACACCCGGAGCGCCGAATCCAGGGACCGGGACTAACCAGGCGACAACTGGAAGGTGGTGGCGGGATGAGTGCCATGGACATGAGAGAGCCGGATGCTCCGGGGGTATCCGTTCCCGGGCTGCCCAGCGCCGAGGCGGTGGCCACGAGCCGGGAGCCCCAGCACTGGGGCCGGGCGATGGCCGTTGCCATCGGCAAACTCGGGGACCAGCTGGCGTCGAAGGATGGGCATGAAGCCCTGATGGGCCGGGAGCTGCGGCTCCGCATCACCACGGATCCGGACGGCGCACGCATCTCGATGTGGTGTTTGCCGGAGGAGTAGCGAGGGCAGAGGGCCGGTCTGGATTTCACATGGTGAACCCGACGCCGGCGACCGCAAACTCCGCCGGTACAGTTTGTCGGGTGACTACCAAGATTGATCTCCAGCGTGCCGCCGATACCCTCCGGGCATGGGCATTGGATGAAGACCTGAAGCAACGAGTCATGTCCACACCGGCCTTGGCGACAATGGCCGCGCGCGTGGCAAGGCGATACTCGGCTGGGGACACTGCGGCCGACGCGATCGAGGTAGCGGCAGCGGCGGTGGCCCGCGGGCATGCCGCGAGTATCGAATACGCGGGTGAGAGCGTGCGCAACGCCGACCTCGCACGCTCGGAAGCCGGGGTGTTCCTTGAGCTGGGCGCTGCCCTCGGAAAGACCGGCCTGCCGAGCACAGTTTCTTTCGACCTTTCCCACCTCGGTGCCCTCGTGGACCCTGAGCTTGCGCTCGACCACGTACGTCAGCTCGCCGCGATAACGGAACCGTTCGGAACGGGGCTGATGATCTCGGCCGAAGGTTCGGATCGGACCGATCTGTTCCTGGACCTGTACGACGAACTCGCGGTCGAGATCCCCCGTGTCGGCATCACACTCCAAGCCCGTCTGCACCGCACCCCCGGAGACCTCGAGCGGGCCCTTCGCCACCCGGGTACCGTTCGGCTGGTCAAAGGCGCGTTCCTTGAACCCGAGTCCGTCGCCTACCCTCGCAACAGCGTCGAATTGACCGATGCCTACCTCGACCTGGCGAGCCAGCTCATCCTCTCCGGCCACCCGTTTTCCCTCGCGACGCATGACGACGAGCTCGTCAACATCCTCATCGCCACGCACGGCGAGGCGCTGAAGACCGACGCGATCGAATTCGAAATGCTCCTCGGACTGGGCACCGATCTTCTCGACCAGCTCCACAGGGACGGCTACAGGACGCGCGAGTACGTCATTTTCGGTGGCGAGTGGTGGCTGTACGTCCTCAACCGCATCGCGGAACATCCCGAGCGGGCGCTGACGGCCCTCGCCGACCTCAACCCGAGCTAAGCCCTCCCGGGTCCTGTCCCAAACGCTTCGCGACGCCCTAAATGCCTCGTGACGCGGAAATTCCCTGTCGACACCGGATCCAGGCGTCGCAGGACTTTCTCCCGGTCCCGTAGCCAGTCGCGCGTCGTGAGGTAGGGAGCGGGTCGGCAGGTCATTTGCGTGTCGCCAGGCCGACGCCGCAACGCCCGGCCCGGTATTTCCCGATATTTCCCGGAATCCCATGCCATACCTCGGCGGGTAGGAACCGCGCCGGTATCCCATACCGGCGTCGCTTCGGGCACCCGTGCCCACATGTCACCGGATTTCACCCCTCGGTCACATTCCGTTTCTTCGCTTTGTATACCAAATCTCTTGACAGTGCGCCGGGTCACATCTACTTTTGTTTTTGGGATCCCAACGCGGGATCCCAAAACGGATTCAACGAACCGGCAGCGTCCCTCCTCCCAGAAAGAGGACCGGGCCGCAACTGCTGCCGCCGGCGCGAGTCCAGCTGCCGCGGCAACCCGCACCCAGCACCCAGCACCCAGCACCCAGCACAACAATTCAAGACTTTCCCCGCTCCTCAAACTCCCCCTGAAGGAGAAACCGTGTCTCTCCAAAACACCGAAACAGACGCGCATGCCGTCGAAGGAAAAGCAGAAGAAAAAGCCGGCAAGGACGGCGTGCAGCGACGCACGAGTGTCCGTTGGAGGCTCTTCGTCCTGCTGCTGATCCTGGTAGCCGTCAACTACATCGACCGCGGCTCCATCTCCGTGGCATTGCCCATCATCCAAAAGGAATTCAACCTCGCACCGGAGCTCGTTGGGCTCCTGCTTTCCGCATTCTTCTGGACCTATGCCCTCATGCAGATCCCGGTCGGCTTGCTCATCGACAAGTTCGGTCCCCGTAAGGTCGTCACGGCGTCGTGCATCGGCTGGGGTGCCGCAACGGCAGCATCCGGCCTGGCTGGCGGTTTCCTCAGCATGTTCATCGCCCGCCTGGGCATCGGCGTCGCCGAAGCAGGCGTCATGCCGGCCGGCGGCAAACTCAACGCCATCTGGATGCACAAGAAGGAGCGCGGCCGCGGCGCCACGATCCTTGACGCAGGCGCCCCGCTCGGCGCCGGCCTGGGCGGTATCCTCATCACCTGGCTCATCGCCTCCACCGGCAGCTGGCGCTACTCGTTCATCATCGCCGGCGCGGCCACCGTCCTCATGGGCCTGGCTGTCTGGTGGTACGTCCGGGACAATCCCCGCAACCACAAGGCCGTCAACGACGCCGAGGCCGAATACATCGAGTCCTCCCACGCCGAAGAAGACGCCGAGGCCGAGAAAGACGGCGTCAAGGGCAAGCGCGCCCTTCTCCCCTACCTGAAATTCCGTTCCTTCTGGGCCATGTGCTTTGGCTGGCTCGGATTCAACGGCGTGTTCTACGGCCTCCTGACATGGGGCCCGCTCTACCTGGCCCAGGCCAAGCATTTCAACCTGAACACCATCGGCTGGTCCACCTTCGTGATCTTCGGCGCAGGCTTCGTCGGTGAGATCCTCGGTGGCGCCATCGCTGACAAGTGGCGCGCATCCGGCGCCTCGGCCAACCTGGTCATGCGCACCCTGCTGGGCATCTCCAGCGTCGTGGTAGTCGGCGGCCTGGTTGGCGTGACGGTCGTCGCGGACCCGATCACCGCCGTCGTGCTCCTCTCAGTGGTCCTGTTCTTCCTCCGCTGGGTGGGTCTGTTCTGGAGCATCCCCTCAATCCTGGGCGGCCGCACCAACGCCGGCGTCCTGGGCGGTGCGATGAACTTCAGCGGCAACATCGCAGGCTTCGTCACCCCGATTGTGGTAGGCCTGATTGTCGGGGCCACGGGCTCCTACACCTGGGCGCTGCTGTACTTTGTAGGATCCGCCGTGATCATGGGCGTCTCCGTGCTGACCCTGAACTACAACAAACGGCTTCCGGTCTAACTCGCCTGACCGGGCCGGCCGGGCGGTCCTGAACCGCCGCTCGGCCGTACGCCTCCGGGTTGCCGGGCGCAATGATCCAAGAGAACACGAATGGAGCAAAGATGCTGATTGCAGATGAAACCCCCACCACGGACCGCCCCCTCCGGGAATCCGTGCGGGACGCCATCCGTTCGCGAATCTTCGAGGGCCATTACGCGCCCGGCACCCGGCTGGTGGAGCGGGACCTCGCCGCCGAATTCAACGTGTCGCGACTCCCCATCCGCGAAGCCCTCCGCATGCTGCGGCAGGAAGGCCTCATCCAGGACCGGGCCTCCCGCGGTTCCGAAGTGGCAGGCTTGAGCCCCAAAGACGTCGAGGACCTCTTCGACGTCCGCCAGTCGCTCGAAGTCCTCGCCTGCCGCCTGGCCGCGGCCCGCGCCACGGACAAGGACCTCAAACACCTGGCGAGGCTCCTCGATCAAGCCGAGCGCTTCCTCGCGAAAGGCTCAATCCTCGAGGCACACCGCGCCAACAGCGAATTCCACGATGCCATCACGGCCATCGCCAACAACGATTTTCTCCGAACCGCGCTGGAACCGCTCCAAGGCCGCATGCACTGGCTCTTCCGCCACGTGGACGACCTGCCGGAACTGATCCAGGAGCACCGCGATCTCTACGCCGCCATCGCGAGCGGCGATCCCGAGCGCGCCGCAACCCAATCGGCGTCGCACATTGGAAAGTACCGCGAGCAGTTCCCCCAGAACGAGCTCGCCACCGAACTCAAGTTGCAAGGCAAACGACCATGAAATTGCTAGTCATCAATCCCAACATCAGCGCGGATGTCACCGCGTTGATCGACGCCGAAGCCCGCCGTTCAGCGGGGACTGACACCGAGCTGGTCGTCCGGACCGCCGGACATGGGGTCGAATACATCGAGACCCGCTTTGAAGCCCTCATCGCGGCCGGCGCAGTCGCCGAAATCATCGCCGAGCACTCCGGCGGCGATCCGGAAGCGGACCGCATTGACGGCGTCGTCGTGGCCGCATTCGGCGACCCTGGAATGCCCGCCCTCAAGGAACTCACCGACGTCCCGGTCATCGGTATCACGGAGGCAGCCCTCTGCGCCGCGGCCCTGCAGGGCCAGCGCTTCTCCATCATCGCCATTTCGGACCGCATCACCGCCTGGTACCGGGACTGCGTAGAGCATTTCGGACTTGGCAGCCGTCTTGCCTCGATCCGGTCCATCAACCAGAGCCTCAACGGCATCGGCACAGTGCAACAGGATTTCAAGGAAACCCTCCTGGCACTGAGCCGCCAGGCCGTCGAGGAGGACGGCGCCGACGTCGTCATCCTCGCAGGTGCCCCGCTTGCCGGACTCGCGCGCGAGCTTGAAGGACAGATCCCCGTGCCCGTGGTGGACGGAATCTCCGCCGGGATCCGGATGACCGAAGCGGTTGTGGCGCTGCAATCCGGTTTCCACCGCCAAGGTGCTTTTGCGCCGCCGCCCGTCAAGCACCGCCGGGGGTTGTCCGAAAACCTCGACGCCGCCCTGACCGCCATCCAGGCCGCCGCCAGCACCGCCGTGGCTGCCGCCCCCGTTCCAGCCGGAAAGTAGGGACAATCGTGAATATTCCCGACCTCGTCATCGCCCACGGCACCGTGGTCAACAGCCGTCAATCCACTGGGCCGGCCCGGCAGGCCGCGCACGTCGTGGTCGACGGCGGCCGCATCACCCAGCTCATCGACGCCGCGGAACCGGTCCCCACCGCCTCCCGCACCATCGACGCGTCCGGCAAGTTGGTCATCCCTGGCGGCGTGGACGGTCATTGCCATGTCGCCCAAGTGACCGGACGCTTCCGCACCCTGGACGACTACCGCACTACCTCCACCGCGGCCCTGTGGGGCGGCACCACGACCATCATCGACTTTGGTATCCCGCGCGATGCCCAGGAATCCCCGCTGGACGCCGTCCTGAACAAGAAGCGCTTGGCCGCCGAGTCCCGCTGCGATGTCGCACTGCACGGCTCCGTGGTCACATGGGATGAGACCGTGCCCTGGCAGCTGGAACAGCTCGCCGCCGAGGGCGTCCGTTCGGTCAAGATGTACACCACCAACCGCGGCTCCACCATGGCCGACGGCGACACCATCCTGAAGGTCATGCGTGAAATGGTGCGCCTGGACGGACTCACGTACATCCATGCCGAGCACGATCCCATCATCGCCGACTGCACCGAACAGCACGCCGCGGACGGCCGGATCGGCATTGAGCACCTGCATTCCACCCGGCCCGAACTCGCCGAGGAAATTTCCGTCAAAGAGACCCTCGCCATGGCCGAGTACACCGGCGCGCCCGTGTACTTTGTGCACCAGTCGACCCCCGGCGCTGTGGATCTTGTCAGCGAGGCCCGGAATCGTGGCCAGGAAGCCTACTCCGAGACGTGCCCCCACTACTTGGCGCTGGATGACACCGTCTACGGCAGCGATTTCCCCGAATGGTATGCGTGCTGCCCGCCCATGCGCAGCGCTGAAACCGTCGCCGCACTGAAGGAACGTCTCGCGGCAGGAGCCATCCACACCGTGTCCTCGGACCACTCCTGCTACGACCTCTCGCAGAAGCGCGAGCGCACCGACGACGTCCGCTTCATGCCGCACGGATTGCCCGGCGTCGAAACCCGCATGCCCGTCACGTTCACCGCGATGGCGCCCAGCAGCACGGTGGAGGACTTCGTCGAGGTATTCTCGGCCGGCCCCGCTCGCATCAATGCCGTGCCCGGCAAGGGCAGCATCGCCGTAGGGTTCGACGCCGATCTCGTCATCTTCGATCCCGCCGAAGAACGCGAGGTCGACGGCGGCGCCCTCCACATGGGAACCGACTTCTCGCCCTTCGAAGGGAAGACGCTGAGCGGCTGGCCCGCCGTCGTCGTCTCCGCCGGACGCGTGGTGGTCGACGACGGCGGTTTCCACGATCCCGGTCCGGTTGGCCGTTTCGTTGCCCGCAACGGCTTCGCCGCCCACCCCGACGCTCTTTCCGTCCGAAAATCGCCGTCCGTTCCCGCCACCGTTTCTGCTTAGGAGAACCATGCCTTCCGCACACCGCCCCACCCGCATCGGCATGATCGTGCCATCGTCCAACACGTGCCTGGAGCCGCAGAGCTACCGGATCCTGGGTAACCGCCAGGACGTGACCATCCACTTCACGCGGATTCCTGTCACCCGGATTGCGCTGGATGATTCCTCGGACAAACAGTTTGATGCGACCGTCATGAGGGAGGCCGCCGCATTGCTCGCGACGGCGGACGTGGACGTCATCGCGTGGAACGGAACTTCGGGTTCCTGGCTCGGTGCCGCCCATGACGAAGCCCTGGTCCGGGACATCACAGAGGCCACCGGGATCCCGGCAACGACCTCAACGTTGGCCTACCTGGAAGCCTTCAAGACGTTCGGCACGGAAAAGATCGGCATGTTCACGCCTTATACCGGGGACGTGAACCAAGCCGTAGTTGAGTCATATGCGCGCGAAGGAATCAAAACGGTAGACCACCGCCACCTGGACCTGAGCAACAACGAATCCTTCGCCCGGGTCACGGACGCGGAGATCCTGCCCGGGTCCTTGGAACTTGCCGCTTCGAACCCGGACGCGCTCATTTACTTGTGCACGAACCTTTACGGCGCCAACATCACCGCGGAAGTGGAGGAAACCACCGGAGTACCGGTCCTTGATTCCGTAGCGGTGACGCTGTGGCATTGCCTCAAGCTCGCCGGGGCGCCGTTGTTGGCGCCCAAGTGGGGCCGGCTGCTTGCAGAACTAGCCTGATTCGTCTGTGGTCCCCTCTTAAAGAGGTTGGATGTTCTCTGCCTGGGGGCCTTTCGGGCCCTGCACGACGTCGAACTGGACCCGCTGATTCTCGTCCAGTGATCGGTACCCACTCGAGGCGATCGCTGAGTAGTGGGCAAAAACGTCCGCCGAACCGTCGTCGGGGGCAATGAAGCCGAAACCCTTTTCGGCGTTGAACCACTTGACAATACCTGTTGCCACGGCCATGTTCCTTCTCTGAATCTGACTGACCACCGGCTTCAACCCCGATGCCCCCGGACGCATACGTCCGCTTCCTCAAACCTACGGTGCGGGGTTCGGGGGCGCAAGGATCCGTGTTGACTGATTGAAAAGCTCCGGGTAGCCGCCTTCTTTCCGGGTGCCAGAATCTTGAGGATTTCTTGCTCCTCTGCAGTGCGGGATCTTGAAACTGGGACGGCAGAGTGGTTGACGATTAGCGTCGTCGGCCATAAAGGAGAACACCAGGTGGGGTTGTTCCGGCGCCGGTTCGAAGCGGCAGCGCCAAAGATCCATGTGGACATCCTCGAAGACCACGCACTGCTCCGGGAGAGTCTTGCTTCCTGGCTTGAAGCCAACGCAGCAACCGTGAAGGTGGTGGGCAGGTTCAGCTCCTGGGCTGAGCTCGCCGCCTCGCTGGGACAGTTGTCTGACGTTGTCCTGTTGGACATCATCCTTGGTGACCGGATCCCGCTGCGCTCCAAGATCCACGCCATTCTCTCAACAGGGTCACAAGTGGTGGTCTGCAGTTCCCTCGCGACGCCCCTGGTGATCCGCCAAGCGTTCGACGCCGGCGCACTGGCCTACATACCCAAGACGGCGGGGGCCGAAGTGCTCACCACGGCCGTTCTCGCCGCCGCGCGCGGCGAGAAGTTCATCCTGCCCGAGCTAGCCGGCGTCTTTGACGTCCCCGGGCCGCGGATCCGCCTCACCCCGCGCGAACACGAAGCCGTCACGCTGTATCTTGGCGGCTCCGGCGGGACAATGGCGGATGTCGGTGCGAGCCTGGGCATCAGTGCCGACGGCGTCAAGAAGCTCCTCGTGTCAGTCCGTCGCAAAGCCCATAACGGACCGGAATCACTCAGCCGGCCCGCGCTCCGGGAACTACTGATCGCCGACGGCTGGCTGCTCCCCGATCGGTGAGGGGGCTGTGCCGCGCGGCGACTCACCGGGGAACGCGGCGTGGCCGCCGATACCGCTTCCTAGAATCGAACCATGACTATGCAGAGCCATTCGAAAGTCGCGGTTGTGACAGGGGTCGGCCGGCGGCGCTCAATCGGGGCGAGCCTCGCAGTCGGCCTGGCGCGCGACGGCTGGGACCTCGCCCTCAACTATTGGCGGCCGTACGACGATCGCGTCGGATTGGAGCGCAATGCCGACGACCCGGAGTCCGTCGCCATTGAATGCCGCGGGTTGGGAGCCGCAGTCGAACTTGTCCCCGGCGACTTGGGCGATCCAGCGGTGCCGGCTGAGCTCATCAGGGCTGCGGGAACCCTTGGGCCGGTGACCGGGCTGGTCATGTCGCACTGCGAATCAGTGGACAGTTCGATCCTGACGACCGACCTTGAGAGTTGGGATCGCCACTTCGCTGTCAACGCCCGGGCGACGTGGCTCCTCATCAAGGCCTTCGCCGAGCAACTACGGGAATCCGTCGTTCCGGGCGTCGTCGGCGGCCGGATTGTCGCCTTGACGAGCGATCACACTGTTCACAATCTGCCGTACGGTGCGAGCAAAGGAGCCCTTGACCGGATCGTCACCGCAGCCGCCGTCGAGCTGGCAGGCCGGGGTGTGCGTGCGAACGTGGTGAACCCGGGCCCGATCGACACCGGGTGGATGGACGACGCTACGCGGCGTTCGGGCATTGACGCGACTCCGGCGGGTCGACTCGGCACGGCCGAGGACACGACGGACCTGGTGAGATTCCTGTTTTCCGAGCAGGGCTCGTGGATGAATGGCCAGATTCTTTATAGCAACGGGGGCTTCAAGGTCGGCTGAGCACTGACGGACCGCCGCCCCCGCCCCATTGCAGGACAGGGGCGGCGGTCTGCAGCAGCAAGGCGGCCCTGGGGCCTAGAGAAGCCCGACCTTGGTCATCAGCTCGGTGACCTTCTCGCTGTTGAGCTTGGCGGGGTCCACCGATGGTGCCTGAAGGTCCTTGAGGGGCACAAGCTTGGAGTTCGCCGGCACGTCGGAGCCAACGGTGTATTCAAAGGAGTCACCGTTCTGGAGGACCTGCTGACCCGCTTTGCCCGTGATGAACTTCAGGAACTGCTGGGCCTGGGCCTGCTTCTTGCTCGAGGCCAGAACAGCGCCGCCGGAGACGCTGACGAACGCACCCGGGTCCTGGTTCTTGAAGTAGTGGAGATCAACGTTCTTGCTGTTTTCTCCGGTCTGGGCCTGATCGACGAAGGAGTAGTAGTGGTACAGGACTCCTGCGTCGACCTCTCCGGCGTTCACGGCTGCGAGCACCGGGGTGTCGTCTTTGTAGGACTTGAAGTTGGTTTTGGCCGCCTCCAGCCATTTCTGGGTGGCGTCTTCACCCTTGAGTGCAAGCATCGCGCTGACGATGGCTTGGAAATCAGCTCCGCCCGTGGACGCACCGATGCGCCCCTTCCATGACGGGTCCGCGAGGTCCATCAAGGACTTGGGAAGCTGGTCTGCAGTGAGCTTGGTCTTGTTGTAGGCCAGCACGGTGGAGCGGGCGGCGATGCCCGTCCAGTCGCCGGTGGAGGGCCGGTACTGCGCGGGGACTTGGCTGAGGGTTGCCTGGTCCACGGGGGCGAGCAATCCGGCACTCGCGATGCGGACCATGGCCGGGGAGTTTTCGGTGAGGAAGACGTCCGCTGGGGAGTTTTTGCCTTCCTCGCTGAGCTGGTTACTCATTTCAAGGTCGTCACCATTACGGAGCGTAACCTTGATTCCCGTCTCCTTGGTGAAGGCGTCCACCCATGCGCCGGTGAGGTTTTCATGCTGCGCGTTGTATACGACGATGCCGTCGCCGGACGCGCCGGCCGTGGAACCACCGCTTGCGGTACCGCTTGGTGCGCCGCTGCACGCCGAAAGTGCCAGCAGCGTGGCCGTGGCGGCGGCAAGGGCCGTAGCGGGTTTGATGCCGAATTTCATGGGGGGCCTTTCAAGGATTCCGGCTGGGACCGGAACGGTTGGGGGATACCACTGCCCTTCACGCCGAGCAGCCCGAGGAGTCGGGGAAACGGTAGCGAGATAGGCAAGGCAATCCTTACTGTAATAACAACATGCCATTGTTGCGTAATTCTGGGCACGCTGAGGCCGACTGTTACAAACGGGAACGCAGGCGCTAGATCTGCTCGTGTCCGCGTAAGGAAACCATTAAGGACCGACGACGGCCGCCCGGTTTGGTGGTCTGATGAGGATAGACAATTCGGGCTTTGGGCTAACCTCGGTAGGAGCTGAATCCACCATGAAACGCACTCCCCTCAACCAAGGAGCGGCACACGCTTCCGAGCCTGCCGGCGCGGCTCCGGAAGACTACGTCGTTGTCGATGAACTCGGTGATTTCACGTACTATCCATCCAAAACCGCCATGCTCGAGGACCTTGAGTACGTTGACGAAGCCGCCAGCATCCTCGACCGGGCGGGCAACAACTTCCACTTGAGGTTGGAGGAGGGCCGGAAGCTGGGCCTGGGCTCCTCGTTCGGCCGGGTCGAATTCACCTGGCTCCGCCAGACCTGGATCACCGACCGGCGCCGCGAACCGAAAGCGCATCGATTGCTGCGCCTCTACCCCACAACGCTCGATGCCCTTCTGGCTGGAATATTTGAAACCCTGAGCCTGGAACTCGCCAGCAGCGCCACCAGTTCGCCCTGGGTAGTGGAAGTAGCGGGGGAAGAGACCCATCCCGCGACACTCAGGGACGTCGATGGCCTCCTCGCGCGGCTGGATCACCTTGAACGTGTCACTGTGCGCGATCCCTTCGGACACGATTATCGGCCAACCCGTCATGCAACACACCGCCTCCACGCCCCTGGTGCAGGGGCGCTCTACTACGTGGAGATGGAACCGCGTGCCGCGGAGGCGGAGCAGCATCCCAACGAAACTGACAATCTGCCCTGAGTTCCTTCAATGTGGGTTACCGCCCGGTGGGCGCGTTCTGCGATAGTTGGGGACATGGTGAACGTTCAGACCGAAATACTGATCGAGCGACCCCGCGAGATCGTGGCAAGTTATGCTTCCAACCCGGACAACGCGCCGGTCTGGTATGTGAACATACGATCTGCACAGTGGCAGACGCCGAAGCCCCTGGCGGTCGGATCCCGGGTTGCCTTCACCGCACGGTTCCTGGGCCGAAATCTGGACTATGTCTACGAATTCACCGAGCTTGTCCCCGGCGAGAAACTCACCATGCGCACAAGCCAAGGTCCTTTCCCGATGCGGACCACTTACACCTGGTCCGATGAGAATGGTGCGACCCGCATGACCCTCGGCAATACAGGTGAACCCTCCGGGTTCTCCGCGCTTGCAGGCATCGTCATGGCGCCAATGATGCGCAAGGCCATGCGCAAGGATCTGCAGAACCTCAAGAAGATCCTCGAAGCCGGCTAGAATCGGCGGCCCCAGGCTCTCCCCCGCGGCTGCGGGTCGCCGACTCAGTCATTAGCCTGCTCAATGGGAAGCGGCGGCTGCGAACCAGGTTCGCTGCCGCCGCCATCGCGTTATGCGCTAGGGCACGACGGCGACCACGTCGATCTCGACGAGGAAGTCGCCCAGGAACGAACCCACCGTTGTCCGGGCCGGGTACGGGGTTTCGACGAACTTTTCGTAGACGGTGTTGAATCCCGCGAAGTCGCGGCCCGGATGATGCAGGTGCACCGTCGCTTTGACAACGTGGGAGAACGCCGAGCAGGAGACCGACTATTTGGACACCCTGCGGGCGTACATGGCCTCTAACGGAAATATCTCCGCGATGGCGGCCCGCCTCCACGTGCACAACAACACTGTCCGCTACCGGATCTCACGCTTGGCCAAGGACTTTGCCCTCGATCTGGACGACCCGCAGAAGCGGCTCTGGCTCTGGCTGCGGCTCACAACCATGGACCTAGCGGTTGAAGCTCAATAGCGGTCCCCGCCACCGGCGTCCGAATGGGAGGTCAGGTTCAAGACTGGGCCACCTCGCGAACGGATTATCGGCTAAAAGTACGGCTAGTGAGTGGCCTGATATCAAGCTATAATTCCAAGCATGAGAACGGTACCGCTCAGCGAAGCCAAGGACAAGCTGTCTGCCCTCGTGGAGGAAGCAGACACCACGCACGAGATCATCCAGATCACCCGGCACGGGCACCCATCAGCCGTACTGATGTCCGCCGATGACCTGGAATCCCTGCAGGAGACGATCCATTGGCTATCACAGCCAGGCATCCGCGAAGACCTTGACCAGGCCCGGCGCGACATCGTCGCGGGCAATACGACCAGCGGCGAAGACCTCCGCCGTGAATTCGGGCTGCCACCGCGGTGACGCACGTAGAATCCAACGGTCCCGCACCGTGGAACGTAGAGGTCACCACCCCGGCACTGAAGGGTTTCAGGCGGTTGCCGGAAAAAGCAGCAACCGCGATCGTCGAATTCGTCACCGGCGCACTGGCCGAGAACCCTCATCGGCTGAGCAAACCCCTTACGAACGAACTGCTCGGTCTGCGGACGGCGCGGCGCGGTGACTACAGGGTGCTGTTCACCCTCGACATCGAAGAGCACATCCTCTACATCCACCGCATCGAACACCGCTCCGACGTCTACAAACCGCGCTAGCAGGTCTCTTCGAAGGAAGATATCCGGTCTCAACATATTTGTCAGTTCCGTACTAGCCGGGTCACTTGAGCGGGGACAGCATTTCGGGCCTGACCCCGCCCTTAACTCGGACCTCAACGCGCGGCGATTTCACCCGTTGGTGAGGGTGATGTCGTCGAGGTACATCCAGGTGTCGTCGGCGGGGGTGGAGCCGTCGAGGTGGACGTTGAACCAGAGGGTGATGGTCTGGCCTTTGTAGGCGGTGAGGTCGGCGGTGAGCTGGGTCCAGGTGCCGTTGTCGTTGCAGAGTTTGAACAGGCTGCTTAGGACCGTGCCGGTGGTGGTGCGGACTTGTGCTTCCATCCAGTCGTATGGGCAGGCGGTGCCGGTGCAGGGGTCTTCCGCGCTGTGGGGCTGGTACCAGAAGGACAGGGTGGTGGTTCCGGTGGCGGGGACGGTGATGGTCTGGGACAGGCTGCTGTCGCCCAGGGGCTCTGCCCCGGAGGCCAGGCCCAGGAGTGCGGAGCCGGTGCCGGTGTGCGCCACGGTGGAGGCCACAGGTGCCCTGACGCCGCCGGTGGTCCAGGCGGTGAGTCCGGATTCGAAGCCGCCGTTGGTGATGGCCGAGGTGGTGGTTCCGGTGGGGGTGACCGGTGCCGAGGCGGCCGAGGCCGGGGAGGTGCCGATGGCGTTGGTGGCGGTGACGGTGAAGGTGTAGGCGGTGCCGTTGGCCAGTCCGGTGACGGTGGTGCTGGTGGCGGGCGGGTTCCCGGTGACGGTGACCGGGGCCAGGGTCGTGGCGCCGGTATGCGGGGTGACGGTGTAGGAGGTGATCGGGGAGCCGCCGTTGGCCGGGGCGGTCCAGGACACGGTGGCGGAGGCGTTCCCGGCCGTCGCGGTGACCCCGGTCGGGGCGGCGGGTGCCGTTGCCCCCGCGGTGGGGGTGACCGGTGCCGAGGCCGCCGACGCCGGGGAGGTGCCGATGGCGTTGGTGGCGGTGACGGTGAAGGTGTAGGCGGTGCCGTTGGCCAGCCCGGTCACGTTGGTGCTGGTGGCGGGCGGGTTCCCGGTCACGGTGACCGGGGCCAGGGTCGTGGCGCCGGCGTGCGGGGTGATGGCGTAGGAGGTGATCGGGGAGCCGCCGTTGGCCGGGGCGGTCCAGGACACGGTCGCGGAGGCGTTGCCCGCCGTCGCCGTCACGGCGGTCGGAGCCGCAGGTGCCGTGGGCGTTGTCTGGCTGTTGGTCAGGGCGGCGTCGTCGAGGTACATCCAGGTGTCATCCGCCGGGCTGGAACCATCGAGGTGGACGTTGAACCAGAGCACGATGGTCTGCCCGTCGTAGGCGGAGAGATTCGCGCTGAGCTGGGTCCAGGTGCCGGAGTTGTTGCAGAGCTTGAACAGGCTGGCCAGGACCGTGCCGCTCGTGTTGCGGACCTGCGCTTCCATCCAGTCGTACCTGCAGGCGGTGCCGGTGCAGGCCTCGTCGGCGGTGTGGGGCTGATACCAGAAGGACAGGGTGGACGTCCCGGCAGCGGGCATGGTGATGGTCTGGGACAGGCTGCTGTCCCCGAGCGGCTCGGCCCCCGATGCCAGGCCCAGCAGTGCCGAGCCGGTGCCGGTGTGGGCGGTGGTGGAGGCCACCGGGGCCCTGACGCCGCCGGTGGTCCAGGACGTCAGCCCGGATTCGAAACCGCCGTTGGTGACGCCGGGAACCGGCGCCGTCGGCGTGACCGGGGCCGAGACCGCGGAGGGCGCGGACGTCCCGACGGCATTCGTGGCCGTGACCGTGAACGTGTAGGCCGTGCCGTTAGTCAGCCCGGTGACGGTCGCCGTCGTCGCTGGCGGGTTACCGGAAACCGTCACCGGAGCCAAAGCCGTGCCACCGGTGCGTCCAGTTGCTGCTCGCGTTGAACAACGGGCTCGCCGTCCAGTAGGTCCAATACCCCGTTCCGGTGCGGTAGTAGACCTCGAATTGGGTGATGACGTTGGATTTATACCAGGCGCTGAGCTGATAGATATGGCCGGGAGTCCCCGTGGGTGAGCAGCCGCCAAGGTCCAGGGCGGGCAGGAGCTTCGCGTCACCGCTGACGTAACCGCTCATGGTCAGCAGCTCCGCGTTATTGCCTGTGTGGCCAGGCGAGACCACTGAAAAACTGGGGGTGTTGGTGCCGTATCCACCCGCAGCCCAGCAGAGCGGAATCCCGCTGGTAAGCGTCTCGAGGCTCGGGTTTTGGATCATGTTGGTCCCCTGGGGCGGCGGGGGCGGCACCGGCGGACCGGAGACGAGGGGCTGGACCGCGCCACCGATTACCTGGTCCACCGTTTTCACGGCAACGCTGCCCGCTGTCTGTTGTTGCGCTAGCCAGGAGGCGAATTGGTTGAACAGGCTGGGGCTGATGGTGAGCGTCGGATCGGTCCCCACCGCGATGTGGTGGAACGTCAATTGAACCCAGCCGCCGCCAGCCGCCTGGGCCTTGGTCACGGAGTCTTCAAGGTTGGACAATGTCCAGGTGCTGTCCACTTCCTCCGGCGCCGCCGTGTCATAGGGATTGGCGGGCGGGATGGTTTCGGCCGCCGGGAGCCCTGGATCGTCCTTGCTGTAAAGGTCCCCGAGCCCGCGTGCACTATTGAAACCGCAATTCTTCACAATGGTCTGCACCGCAGGATCCGTGGAAGCAAAGGGGTAGGCGAAGCTGGTGACCTTGAAGCCCATGTTGGCCAGGGCGACCCTGCCGTTGCACACCTGCCGCGTCACTTCATCCGACGTCAAGGTGACCAGGTCGGGGTGGGTGACGGTGTGCCCGGCAATCTCGTTGCCGTCTGTGAAGAGTTGATGCATGTTTGCCGAGGTGAAATAGCTCGGCTGATCGATCCACCCGGACGGGACGAAGAAGGTGCCGTGAAGCCCCAGGTTCTTCATCGTGGCTTCAGCAGTCATCTGGTCGGCGTTGCCGTCATCGAAAGTGAGCGTGATGACGGTGCTTGCGGCCGCATGCGCCGGCAACGCAAAACCGCTGAGGAGTGCCAGGACCATCGCAGCGCACGCCGCGACGGCGGCCCAACGGACCCCGGAATGGCGTGTGACCGTCTGCTCATGCGTCGAGGATCCAACCACTCCACTCACCGTCCATTCGATGCCAGGGCAACCGTCAAGGATGGGAGCATTCCCACCCTGGGTCTTCGGCGATGATAGGGCGTTGAATCCGGCCGCGTCTTGAGTGGGCTCACCCGGCTGGCAGCAGCTGCGGGCCGCGATCCTGAGTGTGCTCACCTGATTCGGCGGCAGAGAGGCGCGGCAGCACCCCAGGGTTGGTTAACTAAGCTTGAGCGCCTTGACAGCACTCAACACTTTGGTGAGGGATTCCTTGGCGTCGCCAAACAGCAGCGTTGTCTGCGGTTCGTACATGAGTTCGTTCTCGATCCCCGCGAATCCCGGCCGCATGGAGCGCTTGAGGAAGACTACTTGGCGCGCGTCGGCCACCTCGAGGATGGGCATGCCGTAGATCGGCGAACCTGCGGTGGTTTTCGCGGCTGGATTGACGACGTCGTTCGCGCCAACCACCAGCGCGACGTCGGCTGTCCGGAATTCCGAGTTGATTTCGCCCATTTCCTTGAGGGACTCATAGGGCACATTGGCTTCGGCCAGCAGGACGTTCATGTGCCCGGGCATGCGGCCGGCCACCGGGTGGATCGCGAAATCCACGTCGACGCCTCTCGCCTCCAAGGCAAGGGCCAGCTCCGCCGCTGTGTGCTGCCCTTGCGCTACCGCGAGCCCGTAGCCGGGAACGATGATCACCCGCTGCGCGTAGCCAAGGAGCACGGCCACGTCTTCCGGGCTGGAGGAGCGGACGGGGCGGTCGCTCACCGCCGTCGACCCCGCCGTCGAGCCTCCCTTGAACGCGCCGAAGAGGATGCCCGCAACGCTGCGGCCCATGGCCGCGGCCATGGCCCTGGTGAGGATGGTGCCCGAGGCGCCCACCAACGTGCCGGCCACCACCAAGAGCACATTGCCAAGCACCAGGCCCGAGGCAGCCACGGCCAGGCCCGTGAAGGCATTCAGCAGCGAGATGACGATCGGCACGTCCGCGCCGCCTACCGGCAGCACCAGCAGGAAGCCTGCCGCCAACCCCAGCACCAAGAGCATCAGCGCGAGCGCGACGGAACCACTGAAGACGACGGCGACGGCGGCACCCACCGCCGCGAGCAGCACCGCTCCCATGAGGGTCGGCAGGCCGGGGAACACCACCGGGCGGGTGGTCATGAGCTCCTGGAGTTTGGAGAACGTGATGGCTGAACCCGCGAACGACACCGCCCCCACCAGCAGCGTGAAGACGATGGCCACACGTACCCAGCGGTCCTCCGTGTGCGCAAGTTCCAGGAGTGCCACGAGGGCCGCGGCTCCACCGCCCACGCCGTTGAACAGCGCCACGAGCTGCGGCATCTGGGTCATCTTGACCTGGCGCGCCACCGGCGCGGCCACGCCCGAACCAACCACCATCGCGCCCAGGATCCAGGGAACGTTGTCCATTTTGACGGACATGAAGACCGTGGCGACGGCGAGCGCCGCACCGAATGCGCCCACCAGGTTGCCTCGCCGGGCGGTACGTGGCGAATTGAGTCCCTTGAGCGCGAGGATGAAACAAACGGCAGCCGCGAGGTAGAGGAGCGAGGTCCACACCGGATCGATGAGGGTCATCGCGTGCGCTCCTTTGACTCGGATGCGCTGCCCTCAGGCTTTATGGGCTCCGATTTCGCGCCTGGGGGTGCAACGCGTTTACGGCCGCGGAACATCTCCAGCATCCGGTCGGTCACTACGAAGCCGCCCACCAAATTGGCGGTCGCGAGGACGACGGCGAGCAAGGCCACCGCGAGGACCCAAGGATCCGAGGCCTGCCCGGCGACGATGATCGCGCCCACCAGGATGATTCCGTGGATGGCGTTGGCCCCGGACATCAGGGGCGTGTGCAGCGTGCTTGAGACCTTGGAGACCACTTCGAAGCCCACAAAGATCGCCAGGACGGTGACGGTGAGCAGGGCGATGCCGTCCATCAGGAGACCCCCTCGTTGGCAGAGCTTACGGATTCCGCCGTCTCGGCGGAGAGCGCAGCAAGGGCCTCGGCCGTCGGACCGTGCCGCACTTCGCCATCGTGCGTCAGGCACGCTCCCGCCACCACCTCATCGCCGAAATCCGGAACGACGGCGCCATCACAAGTCATGAGGGCAAGCAGGTTCGCGACATTCTTCGCGTAGAGGCGCGAGGCGTCCGCCGGCATCGCAGAGGCGACATCCTTCATCCCCACCAGGGTGACCGTACCCTGGCCGTCAGCCGTCGGGATCTGGAGATCCATGCCGGGAACAGAGCCTTCCACGTTGCCGCCGGATTCGGCGGCGAGGTCGATGACCACCGAGCCCGGGCGCATGTGCTGAACCATTTCGCGGCTCACCAGGAGCGGGGCCCGCCGTCCGGGGACCGCCGCCGTCGTGATGAGCACGTCGGCCTGGGCCACGTGCGGTGCGAGCAGTTCGCGCTGCAAGGCGCCGCGATCGGCGCTGAGCTCGCGGGCATAGCCGCCGGACGCCTCCGCCGTCTCCACGTCGAGCTTTATGAACGTGCCGCCCATCGAGGCGACCTCGTCCGCCGACGCCGGCCGGATGTCGTTGGCAGAGACGCGTGCGCCCAACCTCTTCGCGGTGCCGATGGCCTGCAGGCCCGCCACCCCGGCGCCCAGCACCAGCACGCGCGCCGGAGGAATGGTTCCAGCGGCTGTCATGTAGAGCGGGAAGAAGCGCGGCAGGCGCATCGCGGCCTCAAGCACGCAGCGATACCCGGCCACGAGGGCCTGTGACGTGAGCGCGTCCATGGATTGTGCGCGGGAAATGCGCGGCACCAGCTCAAGCGCAAAGGAGGTCACGCCCGCTTCCGCGAGCGCGCGAACGGTGGGAAGTTCCGACGACGGCGAGGCCAGGCCCACGGTGACGGCGCCCCGGCGCAGCGCGGCCGCCGTCGTGGGTTCGAGGGGGCGGACGTGCGCGTAGACGTCCAGTCGGGCCAGATCCAAGGCGGGGACGATGAGAGCTCCTGCCTGCCGGTAGTCGTCATCGCTGTGGCCTGCGGCCGTTCCGGCTCCGTTTTCGACGACGACTTCCAGTCCCAGGCACGCCAACTGCTTGACGGTCTCGGGCGTCGCGGCCACGCGCCTTTCACCGTCCAGGCGCTCCCGCGCTATGCCAAGCTTCACCTGCGCTCCCTTCCCGAAACCCCATAGCCCCGAGCCGTTGTTGGCTTGAGTCTAGGACGCGGAAGGCCCGGGCGGGAGTAGGGACGACGCCCCGGCCGGCCATTCCCATCTTCGGGCTGCTCTAATAAGCTCACTGTGGGCTGGGAGCCTCCAGTTACCGTACCGTCGATGAGCCGGTTCCGGCCGCGCCGTCGGGAAGGAACACCGCTATGGCAACGTACAAGATCGGATACTTCGTCGGCAGCCTCTCAAGCCGATCCATCAACCGGGTCCTGTCCAAGGCGCTCATCAGCGTGGCGCCGGAGGAACTCGAATTCACCGAGATTCCCATCAAGGACCTGCCCCTCTACAGCTCCGACTACGACGCCGATTTCCCGCCCGCAGGCCGGGCGTTGAAGGACGCGATCGCGGCGTCGGACGGCATCCTGTTCGTCTCCCCCGAGTACAACCGCTCCATCCCAGGCGCCCTGAAGAACGCCATCGACTGGGGATCGCGGCCTTGGGGAACCAACTCCTTCGCGCGCAAGCCCACGGGCATCATCGGCACATCTCCGGGCAGCATCGGCACGGCGGTGATGCAGTCCTCCATGCGTAGCGTCCTGAGCTTCCTCGACGCACCGCAACTGAACGCGCCGGAGGCCTACATCAAGTTCGATCCGGCGTCCTACAACGAGGACGGAACGGTCCGGGACGAAGGCACCGCGTCCATCCTGCGCCACTACATGGAGGAATACAGCGCGTTCGTCGAGCGCGTCCTGGCCGCCAACGCACCCGGTCACATTGGCGACGAACACCCGGATAGCGCCAAGCTGACGCGGTAGCGGGGGCGCAGTTCGCTGCGCGCGGGGCGCTACTCTCCGGTAAGCCCGTCCACCGACTCGCGGAGGAGGTCGGCGTGACCGTTGTGCCGCGCGTACTCCTCGATCATGTGGAGCACGATCCATCGCAAGCTCGGCGCCCGACCGTCGGACCAGGTGCGTGCGGCCAGCCGGCCCAGGCCGCCGTCGGCCATTGCCTCCGCGGTTAGCGAGCGGGAGCGGGACACCGTGTCCTCCCAGAGCGCACGAAGCTGCTCGGGCGAGTCCTCGGCGGCCGAGTGCCATTCCCAGTCCGGGTCGGCTTTCCAGTCCACGGTGTCCCACGGGGGCTGGCGGTCCCGGTCGTGCAGGCATTGGGAAAACCAGTGCTCCTCAACATAAGCCAAGTGCTTAAGCAGTCCGCCTAAGGTCATCGACGACGGGTGCACAGTCGCCCCCAAGCCGGATGCGTCGAGCCCCGCACACTTCCACTCGAATGTGGCGCGCTGGTAATCCAGGAAACCCAGAAGGGTCGCGGCCTCGTCGGCTGCGAGGGGAGGTTCCGTGCGTCCTTGCTCGTCCACGTCGGTCATGGGCCGCGAGCCTACGCGCTACACCGCGCCGTGGCAACCACGCCAAAGGCTAATGCTTCGCCGAGACGTCCTGCGAAATCGCCCGCGCGGTTTCCACGATCTGGTCCCGGACCGATTCGAGGTAGGCGTCAGGGTCCGGCTGGGCAGCGACGTTTTGGGCTTGGAGCGAGACGTTGACCGCTGCAGCCACATGGCCGGCATTGTGATTCCACACCGGCGCAGCGATGGACATGAGCCCGAGTTCCAGCTCCTGGTCCAGGAGGCACCAGCCCTGCTTGCGCACCCGGTCCAGCTCGGCCAGAAGTTCCTCTCGCGACGTGATGGTCCGTGGTGTCAGTTCCTTGAACTCCACCGAGGACAGGTACTCGTCCAGTTTCAGCGGCGTCAGGCCGGCCAGAAGGACGCGTCCCATGGAGGTTGCGTAGGCGGGGAAGCGGGTGCCCACCGAAATGCCGACCGTCATGATCCGGCGTGTGGTCACGCGGGCCACGTAGAAGATGTCCGCCCCATCCAGCACCGCGGCCGACGTCGACTCCCCCAATTTCAGCGAGAGTTCTTCAAGGTACGGCTGCGCGAGCTGGGGCAAGGACAAGGCCGACAAATATGAGTAGCCAAGCTGCAGGACCATCGCCGTGAGCGCGAAGGTCTTGCCGTCTGTGCGGACATAGCCGAGTTCCACCAGGGTATGCAGGAATCGACGGGCCGTGGCACGCGTCAGGTTGGTACGCGCCGCCACCTCGCTGAGTGTCATGACGGGGTTGGCCGCGTCGAACGCACGGATCACGGACAATCCGCGTGCCAGCGATTGCACATACTGGTCACTCGCTTGGGGAGCACCTGCCTGCGGCACCCCGGCTACTGCTGCGTCGGTCATGGTTACCAATCTTATTGGCGCGAACTGGCAGCAGTTGCCCTTTGGATTGCTTCCAGAGGGCATTTGCTGCCAGTTCGCGCTGGACTTTAGGCGCGTTTAGACGCCCACGACGGCGCCGGCCGCCTTCTCGTCGAACGGCACCAGCGGGACCGGGACGATGGCTTGGAGTTCTTCGAAGGTGCAGCCGAATGTCTCACGCACTGTCACGCCGTCGGACCCTATCAGGAAGACGGCTTTGTCCGTGTAGACGCGCGTCACGCAGCCCACACCGGTGAGCGGGTAGCTGCAGTGCTCCACGAGTTTGGACACGCCCTCGCGGGTCAGGAGCGTCATCATGACGAATACGTCCTTGGCGCCGGTGGCCAGGTCCATCGCCCCGCCGACGGCCGGGATGGCGTCCGGTGCTCCCGTGTGCCAATTGGCGAGGTCACCCGTGGCCGACACCTGGAAAGCGCCGAGGACGCAGATATCCAGATGCCCGCCGCGCATGATCGCGAAGGAATCGGCATGGTGGAAATACGAAGCACCGGGGAGCTCCGTGACGGGGATCTTGCCGGCATTGATGAGGTCGCCGTCGATCTCGTCCCCCTTGGCCTCAGGGCCCATCCCGAGCATCCCGTTCTCCGTGTGGAGAGTGATGTTCTGCTCTTCTGTGAGGTAGTTGGAGACGAGCGTAGGCTGGCCGATGCCGAGGTTCACGAACGAGCCCGGAGCGATGTCCCGCGCTACGAGGCGCGCGAGGTCGTCGCGGCCGAGGGGTGTTGCTGAGGTTTGGATGCTCATGTCAGGCCACCTTCACGATGCTGTTGACGTAGATTCCGGGGGTCACCACGTTCTCCGGGTCGAGGGCGCCGGTCGGAACGATCTCCGACACCTGGACAATGGTGTGTTTTGCGGCCGCCGCCATGATCGGTCCGAAGTTCCTGGCCGTTTTGCGGTAGACAAGGTTGCCCTTGCCGTCGGCCTTGAGCGCCTTGATAAGCGCGACGTCGGCATGGATGGGCGTCTCGAACACTTGCCATTTTCCGTCGAGGAAGCGCGTGTGCTTGCCTTCAGCGAGCATGGTGCCGTAGCCGGTAGGGGTGAAGAACCCGCCGATACCCGCCCCGGCAGCCCGGATGCGTTCGGCCAGGTTGCCTTGCGGCACGAGTTCCAGTTCGATTTTCCCGGCCTTGTACCTGGAGTCGAAGTGCCAGGAATCGGACTGGCGCGGGAAGGAGCAGATCATCTTGCGGACCCGCCCTTCCTTGATGAGCAGTGCAAGGCCCTGGTCCCCCTGGCCCGCGTTGTTGTTCACCACGGTGAGGTCGGTGGCACCGGAATCGAGCAGCGCGTCGATGAGTTCGAACGGTTGGCCCGCGTTTCCGAAGCCTCCGATCATGACAGTGGAGCCGTCCTTGATGCCGGCGACTGCTTCGCCGACAGTGTCAATGAATTTCAGCATTGCCTTAGCCCTTCACCGGTTGTGCCGAATTTCCGGCAGTGACGTTCTCAAGCACCACGGCGAGCCCCTGCCCGACGCCGATGCAAATCGCGGCGACACCCCAACGCTCGCCGGAAGCCTGAAGGCTGCGGGCCAAGGTGCCCAGGATCCGGGTGCCGGAGGCGCCCAGCGGGTGGCCCATCGCGATCGCGCCGCCATGCCGGTTCACAATGGACGGGTCGATCCCCCACGCATCGACGCAGGCCAGGGACTGCGCGGCGAACGCTTCGTTAAGTTCGACGGCGCCCACCTGCTCCCAGCCGATGCCTGCCTTCGCGAGTGCCTTGTTAGCGGCCTCCACCGGCGCGTAGCCGAAGAACTGGGGATCGTTTCCGTGTGCTCCGCGGCCGGCGATGCGGGCGAGCGGCTCCAGCCCGAGCAGCCCGGCGGCGCTTTCGCTGCCGATCCAGGCCGCGGAGGCGCCGTCGGACAGCGGCGAAGCGTTGCCTGCGGTGACCGTGCCGCCTGTGGTCTTAGCTGCGGCGGCGTCGGCTGATTCGGGACGGAAGACGGTCTTGAGCCCGGCGAGCTTCTCCGCCGTCGAGCCCGCACGGATACCCTCGTCACGGACCAGCTCGGTGCCCGGAACCTGCGTCACCAACTGGTCGTAGAAGCCTTCGTCCCACGCCGCGGCGGCGAGGTTGTGCGAGGCCGCGGCGAACTCGTCCTGCTGCTCCCGGGTGATCCCGTATTTCTCACGCAGCCGTTCCGTGGCCTCGCCCAGGGAAATGGTCCAGTCCTTCGGCATCGCCGGGTTCACCAGGCGCCAGCCGAGGGTGGTGGAGGCCAGGGTCATGTCACCGGCCGGGTACGGCTTGGAGGTCTTGGGCAATACCCACGGCGCTCGGGACATGGACTCAGCCCCGCCCACCAGGACCAGCTCGGCGTCGCCGGCGTTGATCTGGCGCGAGGCGATGATGGCGGCATCCAGGGAGGAACCGCACAGGCGGTTGACCGTCGTGCCCGGGATCGACGTCGGGAGCCCTGCCAGGAGGGTGGCCATGCGGGCGATGTTGCGGTTCTCTTCGCCGGCGCCGTTGGCGTTCCCGAACACCACCTCGTCGATGCGCTCAACATCCAAAGCAGGGGCGCGCTTGACGGCCTCGCGCACCACGTGGGCCGCGAGGTCATCCGGCCGTACCCCGGCAAGGCCCGAGCCGAATTTTCCAAAAGGTGTGCGCACGGCGTCGTACACATACGCCTGGTTCATGGGGTCTCCTCTAAGTGTCTGTAGTCCCAACTAGTCCCCACCGCCACCCTTGCCTCGCAAGCTCGGCCAGGGAACCCTGGCGGCGTGGGCCCACGCATTAGATGTCGTTATGAGGGCTCAAAACGACATCTAATGCGAGTCAGTTGGGTGGGGTCGGGCTCGCGGGTTCGGTGGATTCGGTGGTCTCGTCGAGTTCCGCAAAAACGCCCTGTGCGGTCTTGAATGCGGTGTTGGCGGAGGGGACTCCGCAGTAGATGGCGGTCTGCAGCAGGATTTCCTTGATTTCGTCCCTGCTCAGCCCGTTCGTGATGGCGGCACGGACGTGCATGGCCAGTTCTTCCCAGTGCCCGTGCGCCACCATCGCGGTGATGGTGACGGCCGAGCGCATCTGCCGCGTCAGGCCCGGGCGGGTCCAAATGCCGCCCCAGGCGATGCGGGTGATCATGTCCTGGAAGTCCTCGGTGAATTCGTCCTTCTTGGCGTTGGCACGGTCCACGTGCGCGTCGCCGAGCACTTCACGGCGGACCGCCATGCCGGCGTCGTAGATTTCCTGCGAGGTGGCGTCGCGTTGAACGGCGCCTTGCGAAGAATCAGTGCTCATTTTCCGGCCTCCGTCATGAACGTCCGCATGAGGTCCGCGACGACGGCGGGCGCCTCCGCGGGCGCAAGGTGCCCGACGCCGTCGAGCGCAATAGCGATAGCGGTGCCGCCAGCTGTGTTGAATCTGGAGTTGATGCCGTCCGCAATTTCTTCAGCGAACGACGGCGGTGCAACAGTGTCCTCGACGCCCGCCACTGCCTGCGTTGGGACGGTGATGCTGCCGAGTTCGGCGCGGACGTCGAATCCGGCGAGGGCCTCGCAGCAGAAGGCATAGCTGAAGCGGTCCGCGTCCCGCAGGGCGTGCAGGAGGCGGCTGCTGACCACTGGCTGGCGATCCATGAAACCGGGAGCGAACCAACGCTGCGCGGAACCCTGGATCATTACCGCCGTGCCTTGCGCGCGGACGGTTTCAGCCCGTTCCAGCCATCCCTCCGGCGTACCGAGCTTTGCGCCGGTGCACTGCACAGACAGGGACTTGAGCCGTTCTCCGTGTTTGATGGCCAATTGCAGTCCGGTGGCACCGCCCAAGGAGTCCCCGGCGTAGTGGAACTCGGCGCCGGGTGCGATCGAGTCAACCAGATCCACTACAGCGTCGGCCAGTTCGGCGACGCTGAACGTTTCGGAGGCCGCGGGGGAGACTCCATGCCCGGGAAGGTCCCAGCCAATGACGTCGAAGTCACCGCCGAGAAGGGCTGCCGTCTCGGTCCACAACACCGTGGAGGTTCCGAGGGAGGGCCCCACCACCAGGAGCGGCTTCTCCCCCAAGGTGCGCTGTGGGGACAGCAACACCGCCTTGACGTTGGGCTTAGCCACGATCGGCTCCCTTCGGGTTGGTGTGCGTGAATTCGGGGTACGCGGCGAGGATGCGACGGCTGATCTCGGGAGCCTCACCCACATAGTTCGCCGGATCCAGAAGGGCCCGCAGTTCCTCATCGGTCAGCTTGCTGGCCGGGACGGCTTCGCGGAGGAACTTGGTATAGATCCGGGCCTGTTCCGCCACCGGAGCTTGCAGGGTCTCGTCGACGACGGCTTGCAGCTTCGCCTTTGCGTCGCTCCTGTCCGCGCCGAGGAGCGGGGCAATGGAAGACGCAACAGCTTCACTCAGCAGCAATGGCCCGGCGATTTCCAGGTTGCGGCGCATCGCCTCGGGGAAGACGCGGAGTCCTTCGGCAAGCTCGCGCAATTGGGTGGCGGCACCAAGTGCAAGCCGAAGCAAGCCCCGCAAGGCCTGCCATTCGCTGTGCCAGGCGCCGTCCGGACGTTCGTCGTTGAAGTTCGCGGCTGCGAGGTGCAGCTGCATTGCCAGCCCGGGAGCTTGGAGCGCTGCGCTGCGGATCAGCACGGACAGCACCGGGTTTTGCTTTTGCGGCATGGCAGAGGAAACGCCCCGACCCGCGGCAAGGGGTTCACCTAGTTCGGCAACCTCGGGGCGGCTGAGGAACAGCAGGTCCGACGCGATCTTGCCGAAAGAGTCAGTCAGGGAGGCCAAGGCGTCGCCGAGTGCAGTGACGGGCAGGCGGTTCGTGTGCCAAGGAGCCGCAGCGAGAGCCAGCCCCAGCTTCCCGGCCAAAGCATCGGCCAAGTCAAAGGGGCTCGACGGCGAGCCTTCCGCGAGCGGCGAGCCTTCCGCGAGCGGCGAGCCTTCCGCGAGCACGGTACCGGCAGCCAGGGTGCCACCGGCGCCGCCGAACTGCACGGGCAGCTCCAAGGCTTCGAGGCGACGGGCCGCGGCGGCCACTCCGTGGAACCACTGCGCCGCTTTGAGCCCGAAGGTGAACGGCAGCGCATGCTGCGTCAGGCTCCTGCCCACACACAGCGTGTCCCCATGCTGCTCCGCAAGGGCGGCGAGCGCCGTCGTCGTACCTTTTACTTCGGCAAGAAGCGCAGAAACCACGCGGTGCGCGAGCAGCATCAGGGCCGAATCCAGGACGTCCTGGCTGGTCAGGGAGGTGTGCACCGCGGCAAGAGCGCCGATCGCCCCGCCCGGAAGTCCGGCCTCGAGCTGCCTGACCCTGCCCCGGAGATCGGCCAGCAGCGGAATGACCGGATTGGCGCCACCTTGCGCGCGTTCGGCGATGGAAGCGGCGTCGTAGGCCCAGGACTCCGTGGCCTCGGTGACGACGGCGGCGGAACCGGCGGGCGCGAAGCCCGCGTCTTCGAGCACGGATGCCCAGGCGGCCTCGACGTCGAGGATGGCCGCGATCACCGCACGGTCACCCGTCAGCGCCACCACGGCGGGCGACGCCGAAACCGGGCTGAGCAGCCCGAAATCGCCGTCGCCACTCACTGGGAGGCACCTTCGAAGTCGAGAAAAACAGTCTCGTTCCCGCCTTGAAGGCGCAGGTCCCACGTGAGGCCGCCATCCCCCTCGCGGCGTGCGATCAGGGTGCTGCGCCGCTTTGGATCGAGGGAGCTGAGCAGCGGATCGGCCGCGAGCGCTTGCTCGTTTTCCGGCAAGTAGATACGCGTGAACAGTCGGTTCATGAGGCCACGGGCAAAGACGGCGACGGAAATGAACGGGGCTGCCCCCGGGGAGGTGGGTCCGGGGTTGACCGTCGTGAAGGTGAAGACACCGGAGTTGCCTACCGCAGCACGGCCCCAGCCGGTGAACGTGTAGCCATCGCGGACCAGGGAGCCCGTGCGCTGGACCACCTTGCCTTCGGCGTCGGGCTGCCAGATCTCCAGGATGGCATCCGGAATGGCGTCTCCGGCACCGTCGTACACGGTGCCTTGCAGGCGGATGCTTCCGGCGCTGCCCGGAGCAAGGAGCTCGTTGTCCTTATTAAAGGGGAGGGCATAGCCGTAGAACGGGCCGACGGTCTGGCCGGGTGTGGGTGTCAGCTTGCTCATGTTCTACTCCTCATCCCCGGCGTCGCCAAAGGCTTCGTTTTCGGTCCAGGTCCGCTTTGACCCGCTCAGGACAATGTCCCAGTTGTAGCCGAGGGCCCATTCGGGGCTCGTCAGCTCGTGGTCGTACTTGGCCACGAGGCGGTCGCGGGCGTCCTGGTCCACGATCGATTGGTAGATGGGGTCCAGCGGGAACAGCTGGTCACCCGGGAAGTACATCTGGGTAATGATTCGCTGCGTGAAGTCGGTGCCGAACAGCGAGAAGTGGATGTGTGCCGGCCGCCAGGCATTGAGATGGTTCTTCCAGGGGTAGGCGCCGGGCTTGATCGTCGTGAAGCGGTAGGAGCCGTCCGGTCCGGTGATGCAGCGTCCGACGCCGGTGAAGTTCGGGTCGAGCGGGGCCGGGTGCTGGTCGCGCTTGTGGATGTACCGGCCGGCGGCGTTTGCCTGCCAGATCTCCACGAGCTGGCCGGCAACCGGGCGGCCGTCGCCGTCGAGCACTTTGCCTTGCACGATGATCCGCTCGCCCTGGGGTTCGCCGTTGTGCTGGATGGTGAGGTCGGATTCCAAGGCGTGCACGTCCTGGTGCCCGAACGCCGGCGAGTACAACTCGATGGTCTCCGGGTCTGCGTGGTGCAGGCTCTTGGTGGGGTGGCGCAGGATGCTGCTGCGGTACGGCGCGAAGTCCAGGCGGGGCTGGGTCTCCGGCGCGGCACCGTCTTTGAGCGCCTGGGCGTACGCCTCGCCGATCGCCTCGATCTCGGCACTGAGATCCGCTTGGGTTTCGACGGCGGCGTCCGACGGCGCGTGGGCGGCATGCGGTTCGGCCGCAGGTACGAGCTCGTCGTCGTCTTGGTAGTGCCCGGCATTTGCGTCTAGCAGCACGGCCGGCTCCTTTCGGGTGGTTGCTTTCCTGGTCTCTGCTTGCGTTTCTGTTCAGCGGTGCACGTGGTGGGCGTGAAGCGAGTCGTACTGGACGGCGTGCCGCACCGGGGCGTTGGGGGCGCCGTAGCCGTCGTAGTTGCCACGGCGTTCCACCATTTCGAAGAACACGCTGCCCACCGTGGCGGTGTACAAGTGGAGGAATTCACCGTTGGAGTCCCTGTCGTAGAGAAGGTTCAGTTCCTTGAGGGTGGCCAGGAACGAAGGATCCAGGGCGAAGCGCGCGTCCAGGTCCTCGTAGTAATTCGCCGGAATCCGGAGGAAGTCGAGCCCCCGTGCCTGCGCCGTCCGGGCCGTAGCCACGAGGTCGTCCACCGCGAAGGCGATGTGTTCCTGGTAGCTCTTGCGGGCGCCGTTGCCTTGCTGGCCTGGTCCCTGCTGGATGACGGGAGCAAGGTTCAGGACGAGGCGCACGGCACGGTCGGAAGTCACCATGACCTGCGAGCGCACCAGGCCACTCGGGCTCGCCACCTCGGCGAACGGCTGAGGTTCCAGTGCGAGGGCACTCGTGTAGAAAAGGACGGCCTCGTCGAAGTGCTGCCAAGGCTGGGCCAAATTCACATGGTCAATCACCGCTTGCGCTCCTGCTGAAGGGTGCTCGAGGCCTTCGCCGAATTCATGGGTCCATGCCGCCGTCCCGTCCGGGCTGCCCTGGCACAGGAAGATCTCGGTGGAGTCCGGGGCGGCGATGCCTTGGAACACTTCCTCATCGGCCTGGACCTTCCGGGGCACCACGGGGGCCTTGAGTTGCTGGGCGCGGGCCGAGGCAATGACGGGAGAGTCGACGTCGAACCCCAACGCCGCGATGGCGGGTTCACTGTGCGACGGAGCTTGTTCGTTGATGATGACGCGTGCCTGCCCCATGGACCACAACTGCACGTCCTTGGTCCGGTGACGGCCGTCGAATTCGAAGCCAAGCTGGCCCAGAAGCGTCTCGAGCTGGGCGGGCTCATCGGTCTTGACCTCGGCGAAGTTGAAGCCGGCAGGTTCAGCCACCTTGGGCAGCGTGGCCAGTTCCATGGGATAACGACGCCGGCCGGCAGCGTTGGCGAGCGAGTCACCGCTTCCGGCTCCCTGTGCAAAGGAGGCCGCGTTTTCGTCGAGCCATTTGGCGCTCTGTTCCTCAAGCCAGATCAGCGAGCGCATCGCGTCGACGGCGGTGCGCTCCACATCGGATTGGCGGAAGACGTCGTTGAAGACCTCCAGCGAGACCGGGCCGGAGTAGCCCGCGCGGGCCACGTGGCCCATGAACTTGGCAAGCTCGAACTGTCCTTCGCCCGGGAACACTCGGTAGTGGCGACTCCAGGACAGGACATCCATAGAGAGCTTCGGAGCGTCGGCCACTTGGACGAAGAAGATCTTCTCGGGCTTGATGGCCTCGATGGGCGCGGTGTCCCAGTCGCGGGAAAGGATGTGGAAGGAGTCCAGGCACGTGCCCAGGTTGGGGTGGTCCACCGTGTCCACCAAGCGGTGAGCGTGCTCGTAGTCGTTGACGTATTTGCCCCAGGCCAGGGCTTCGTACGCCACTTTGACGCCGTGGTCCCCGGCCAATTCCGCCAGGCGGGAGAGCTGCCCGGCCCGGAGGTCATCGTCGTCGATCGTGGCGGTTCCCACGTTGGTGCACACCAGGATGGTGTCCATGCCGAGGCGGGACATGAGCTTGAACTTGGCGTCCGCCCGGCGCAGGTTTTCCTGCAGGAGGTCTTCGGAGACGCTGTCGAAGTCGCGGAACGGCTGGTAAAGATCCAGCCCGAGTCCGAGGTCCGCGGCCATCTTCCGCACGTCCTCAGGGCTGAGCGGCGAGGTGACGAGGTCCTGTTCGAAGATCTCGATCCCATCGAAGCCCGCGATGGCACAGGCCTGCATCTTTTCCTTGAGCGTGCCGGAGAGGCAGACCGTGGCGATTCCCGTGCGCATCAGTGCCCCGCCCCGGCGAGTGCCTTGTCGGCCTTCGACTCTTCAGCCTTGGAGTCTTCGGCGCCCACAAGCTCCAGGAAATGCTCCCGCATCCGTTCCGGATCGGCGTCGCGGCCTGTGAAGATGCGGAAAGCGTCGGCGGCCTGGCCCACGGCCATGCGTCCGCCGTCGAGCACGCGGCAACCCTTGGCGCGAGCCTCGAGCACGAGCTGGGTTTCGATCGGCCGGTAGACGATGTCAGCCACCCAATGCCGGGGTTCCACGAGGGACATGTCCAGTGGGAGGCCTGGATGAGCGGCCATGCCCACCGGTGTGCAGTGCACCAAACCGTCGGCAAGCGGCATGAGTCGCGGCAGCTCCGCCGTCGTGCGCGCAGTGACGGTGCTGCCCGGGAACAGCGCGGCCAGTTCCGCCGCCCGTTCGGCGCAGCGCGCGGGGTCCACATCCACCAGATCCAGTGTCTTGACCCCCGCGGAAAGCAGGGCATATGCGACGGCGGAGCCCGCACCACCGGCGCCGAGTTGGACAACCCGGTTCAGGCCGGCGTCGGGAAGGCCGCTGGCCAAAGCGGAGCCGAAGCCGGAGAAGTCTGTGTTGTGGCCAATGAAGCGTCCGTCCTTGATCAGCACGGTGTTCACAGCGCCAAGCCGCCGGGCGTCCTCGGAAACCTCGTCCAGGAACGGCAGCACCAGTTGCTTGCACGGATGCGTGATGTTAAGGCCGTTGTAGCCAAGCCGGGAAGCTGCGGTCAGCAGATCGCCGACGGCGGAGCCGGGCAGGGAGAGCTCCAGCAGGTCGATGGGCCGGTACAGGTAGCGCAGCCCCTGGACGTCGGCCTCCTTCTCATGCATGGGCGGCGTCAGCGAAGGCGTGACGCCCTCACCGATCAGGCCCACCAGGAAGGATTCGGCTCGGTTGCTCATGCTCATTGCTCCTTTGACAACTGCACCCGCGGATTGGCCGTCTCTGGATCCTTTGAGTCATCCAGAGTCTGCTGCTCCGCCGGGCGGTATGAATCAGACTACACAAAATGTTCACATATTGCACTTGTGTTCTTATCGCGAACAAAAGTGACAGCCGCTAACGCCCTTTAGCGCTGCGGCAGGCGGTCGGCGAGCTCGGACGCCGCGCTCTTCAAGAGCGGAACGACCGCCACGAGCTGTTCCACACTCATCCGGAAGACTGGGACGGCGGTGGCGAGGGATGCGAAGGCAACGCCCTGGGAATTGAGGACGGGGACGGCGACGGCGCGCATACCCACCTCGTTTTCCTCGTCCATGACCGCGTAGCCCTGGCGACGGACCTTCTCGATTTCCAGGCGGAAAGCGTCGCGGTCCGTAATGGAGAACTCCGTCAGCGGCTCCAGCTCAAGCTCTTCCACCAACTGCTGCCGCTCGTCGCCGTCCGCGAAGGCAACAAGCGCCTTGCCCACTGCCGTGGTGTGCAGCATTCCAAGATGCCCCGGATCGCTTGTGACCCGGAACATTTGGGGACCGTCCACCTTGTTGACCGTGAGGTGGTGGTGGCCGTCCCGCACAGAAAGGATGGTGGCCTCGCCGGTCCCTTCCGTCACGCGCTGCAGGATGGGCCGCGCGGTCCCGGCAAAGCCGTGGTGGTTTGATACCCGTTGACCGAGCTGGAAGACGCGAAGTCCCAGATGGTAGCGGCGGCCATCGGCCTCGTAGTCGACGAATCCGTCGCGGGTCAGGGATCCGAGCAGCCGGTACGTAGTGCTGAAGGGCAGCTCCGCCTGGCGGGCGAGCTCGGAGGCGCTGGCCCCCTTCGGCTCATTGCCCAGCAATACGAGGAGGCCCAGGGCCTTGCCGATCATGTCGGTCTTTGTGTCTTCCTTCACATCCATAACTAAAGATTGCCACATCGTGAGAGCTATTGCTAGATGGTGAATAAACATCTTGACAAGTGACTGCGCTCACAGCCATCATTGCTATATCGCACAAGTAGCTCTCACAATGTGGCTACTGTGTGAGGCCGCTGCCGGACCCACATCGACGTTCCAGGTACGCAAATTTCAGCCAGATGCGACATCGCCGTCACACAAAAGGAACACCATGAGTCACACGATCCCGTCTACGACGCCGGGCACTGCCACGGCGGGAACGCCGAAGAAGGCCGCCCTCGCCAGCTTCCTCGGCAGCGCCGTCGAGTACTACGACTTCTTTATCTTCGGTTCGGCCGCGGCCCTGATTTTCCCGCACGTCTTCTTCCCCAGCGCCGACGCCAACGCAGCCATCATGTCCTTCGCGACATTCGGCTTCGCCTATGTGGCAAGGCCGGTTGGAGCCATCATCCTGGGACACTTCGGCGACCGCATCGGCCGCCAGCGCGTGCTGATGTTCACCCTGGTGCTCATGGGCGGTGCGACGTTCATCATCGGCTGCCTCCCTGATTTCAAGGCCATCGGATGGTGGGCTCCGGCGCTACTGGTCTTCGCACGCCTCTGCCAGGGCCTCTCGGCCGCCGGTGAACAAGCCGGCGCCTCGTCCATGACGCTGGAACACGCTCCGGACAACCGCCGTTCGTTCTTTACCTCCTGGACCCTCACCGGAACCCAGGGAGGCCAGATCCTCGCAGCGTTGGTCTTCATCCCCGTGGTCGCCCTCCCCGACGAGATCAAGTACGGCATCGGCTGGCGCATCCCGTTCTGGCTCAGCGCCGTGGTGGTCCTGGTGGCGTTCTTCATCCGTCGTACCCTGCACGAGCCGCCCGCATTCGCCGAGGCCAAGAAGAACAACCAGATCGCCAAGCTTCCCGTGGCCGACCTCCTCCGGCTGCACTGGGCCGACGTTCTGCGCGTTATTTGCTGCGCCTTCATCTCGGCCGTGAGCACCGTCTTCGGCACCTTGGCCATTGCCTATGCCAAGGACGTGGCCCACGTCAACAGCACCATCACTTTGTGGCTCGTCGTCGCGGCAAACGTCGTCGCGCTCGGCACACAGCCTGTCTTCGGCAGGATGGCCGACCGGATCGGCCGCAAGCCCGTCTTCATCTACGGCGCCGTAGCCAGCGCCATCATGACGCCGGTGTTCCTCTTGACGCTCGAATCCGGAAACGTGCCGCTCATGTTCCTGGTCTCCGTGGTGTACTTCGCTCTCGGATACGCCGCAGCAAACGCAGTGTGGCCCTCCTTCTACGGCGAAATGTTCAGCACCAAGGTCCGTTTCTCCGGCTTGGCCATCGGCACGCAGATCGGCTTCCTCATGGCAGGCTTCGCCCCGACCATCGTTACCGCAATGGGCGGCACCAAGGCCGGCGGCTGGGTCCAGATCAGCATCTTCACCGGAGTCATCTGCGTCATCGCAGCGGTCTCCGCGATGACTGCCCGCGAATCCTTCAAGACCCCGACGGCGGAGCTCGGCCTGAAGTAGGGCGCTCCCTCCAAAGACATCCGTTGTTCCCCACCCACCGGCTTGGGCCCACGCCGGCAGGGTTCCTTGGCCGAGCTTGCGAGGCTAGGGGGCCGGTGGGGAGCAACGGATTTTTTGCTAACGGAAGTCTTACCCACGGCTAACCCGTACGAAACCACCCTGCAACATTGGCCCGCCACACTGGAATAGCCGGCAAAAGCTGGCAGCTCCAGCCAGGGAGGCCACCATGTTGAAGGAAGTATCAACCCACCCCACAAGAATCCGCGCGCTTGACCAGTTGCACCGCGGCGACCAGATTGAAGCCCGCCTCTCCGTCGGACCCTCCTACGATGACGTTGTCATCCGCAGGGGCAGCGTCCAGGAAACGGCCCCGGGCATCGGCGTCGTCTGGATCATGGATCAGCTGACGGGCCTGCGCAAGGCCATCAATACCGACGAATGCACAGTCTGGCGAGTGGCCTGACCTGGCCCCGAACCGCTCAGCCGCCAGCCACGGACTGGATGATCAAGACCTCCTGGCCGGCCGTTACCTCAGTATCCAGACCCTTCAGACGCCGGACCTCCTCGCCGTTCACGTAAATATTCACGTAGCGCCGGAGCGAACCGGTTTCATCCCGGAGCCTCCGGGCCAGCACCGGGTAATTACCGGTCACAGCGTCAAGCAAGCTTTCCACGGTCACAGCTCCGTCGGCGGGCGTAGTCAGGTAGGACTGCCCGCCGGCGAGGGGCTGGAGAACGCTAGGCAAAACCACGGTGATATCGGGCAAGATCCGTCCTAAGCCGGAAGACCGGATGCTGCGGAGGCAGTGGCCAATTCGTCGGCCACATCTGCTGAGACAACCCCGGAGATGACGGCAGCGCGGACGCACAAAACATCAGGCAGGTGCGAGGCAACTTCGATGAAAGACTCGCCTTCATCGGCGCTGGCGTAGACCGAACCGCCGCGTGTCCCGAAGTACACCCCGGTGGGTTCAGCAGTGTCCACCGCCGCCGCGTCACGGAGCACGGCGTTGTATTCGTGGTCCGGGAGGCCCACATCCAAGCGCTTCCATGACCCACCGGCGTCGTCGGTGCGGTGCACCGCAAGCCGGCCGTCCGGCGGAATCCGCTCACTATCGGCCTTGATCGGAATCACCCACGCGGTCCCTTCGCGGCGGGGATGGGTGAGCATGACGAAGCCGAAATCTGCCGGAAGGCCATCCGCGATGGAGATCCAGTTCTCACCGTTGTCATCCGTGCGGTACACGCCGTGGTGGTTCTGCGCATACAACCGGCCTTCGACGGCGGCATCCGCGGCGATCTTGTGCACGCATTGGCCGAACTCGGGGTTGGGATCGGGCATGAAGCGAGCCGAAATCCCCTTGTTGCGGGCCTCCCAGGAGGCTCCGCCGTCGAGCGATCGGTAGACGCCTCCGGTACTCATGGCGACGTGGACGTTCTCCCCGGAGGGGTTGACCACAATCGAGTGGGCGGCAGCCCCGCCGTAGCCGGCTCCCCACTCGCTGCGGTGCGGGTGGTCCCACAGGCCGCGGTTCAACTCGAAGTGTTCGCCGCCGTCGGTGGATTTCCAGACGGAGATCGGTTCGCAACCGGCCCAGACGACCCCGGGGCGGGAGGCGGAATCGGGGTAGATCTGCCAGATCCGTTCCAGCGCAGCCTCGGTTCCCTCGGGGAATTTGATGGCGCCTTGTTCGGGCTCGGTCCATGTGGCGCCAAGGTCATCGGAGTGGGCCACGGTGGGACCCCAGTGTTCGGATCGCACGCCCACCATGATCCGGGGCGTGTCCCCGCGCGTATCGATCCCGATGCTGGGGATCTCGCTCATGAGGAAGTGCGGACCGGAAAGGGACCATTCCTTACGGTCTGTGCTGCGTGCCAGCCACAGTCCTTTTTTGGTCCCGATGGCCAAGACATAACTCTCTGCGGTTGCCATGCACCCCATGCAACCATCCTAGGGCGGGAGCCGCAACGATTTTATGAACCGGTCTAGGAAACCGTCTCAGTCCACGAACTCGGACTGCGTCTCAATGAAGTCCCAGTCAGCGTCGCTCAGCCCGCCTGCCAGCTCTTCAAGGCGCGGGCCGCCAACATCGGCAATGCGTTGCAGAACTTCCAGCGGAAGCTCCGTGGCACGAAGGTTCTCGCGCAGCCATTCCTTGCTCTTGAGGTCTATGTCCAGCCACCACATGAAGATCTCCACGTGGACCACCCCTTCCTGTGCAAGTTAACGCTAGGCCTGCGCCGGGTGCACTACAAGGGGCCGGGGACCTGATCAAACGCCGGATTTCGCCCTGAAATCCGAGTCGGAAAAAGTAAAGTGAAAGTAGTTATTCAGATTGGTAGCGGAGTGCTGTTGGGGCACGTAAGCTAATTGTCAGCAGGAACCCAAAGAACCTGCTCCAAAGTCCGCTCCGGAGTGCGTATCCCCCAATAACGCACTCCGGAGCTCTTTGTTTAACCTTGGCGATGCGCAAAATCCCTGGCGCCCACAGAATCCGGTGGCGCCAGGGATTTTCCGTATCGCTCAGCTCTTTGCGCAGCGCGGAACCAGCCTAGACGAACTGGTACAGCAGGGCCGCCATGCCGAAGCCCACTACCGAGAGCACGGTTTCCAGCACTGTCCACGTCTTCAGGGTGTCCTTGACTGACATGTTGAAGTACTTGGAGATGATCCAGAATCCGCCGTCGTTCACGTGGCTGGCGATGATAGAGCCGGAAGAGATGGCCATCACAATCAGGGCCAATTGCGGCTGCGAATAGTGTCCGGCCGTGAGCGCCGGAGCCAGGATGCCGCCGGTGGTCACGATCGCGACCGTGGCGGAACCCTGGGCGAGGCGCATGCCGCAGGCGATCACGTAAGCGGACACGATGACCGGGAGCCCTGCCTTGGCCAAGCTGTCAGCCACCGCGTTGCCTACCCCGGTTGCCGAGAGCACTGCGCCGAAGAATGCGCCGGCTCCAACAACAAGCAGGATCATGCCGACCGGTTTCAGCGAGGCCGAGCTCAGTTCGGAGAGGTCCTTGGCGCTCATGCCCCGACGCGTGCCGAGGAGCCACATCGAGAGTGCGACGGCAACGGTGAGCGCAATGGCCGGGTTGCCGAAGAACACGAGGGCATCGCGGAATCCACCAGCGGGCAGGAAGACATTGCCGAAGGTGGCGCCAAGGATCAGCAGCATCGGCAGGCCGATGGCAAGGGCAACGACGCTCATGGGCGGTTCGTGGCCCACGGCTTCCTCTGCCTCCGGGATCACGCGATCTTCCGGGACGGCCACTTGCACGCGCTTGCCGATCCACTGACCCCAGAGAATGCCGGAAGCGAACCAGGCAGGGATGCCACAAGCGAGGCCCATGATGATGATCCAGCCAAGTTCAACGTGGAACAATCCTGCTGCGGCTACGGGACCCGGGTGCGGCGGCAGGAAGGCGTGGGTCACTGAGAGTCCGGCGAGGAGCGGCAAGGCGTACAGGATCAGGGATTTCCCGCCGCGTACCGCCGCCACGTAGACGAGGGGTGCGAGCACGAAAATACCAATGTCGAAGAAGACCGGAATACCCAGGACAAAACCGGTGACGCCCATGGCCAGCGGCGTTCCCTTTTCGCCGAAGACCTTCACGAGCCTGCCCAGCAGGACCTCCGCGCCACCTGAACGTTCCAGGATGGCGCCCAGGACAGTGCCCAGGCCGATGATCAGGGTGATGTGTCCGAGGATCCCAGCGAAGCCCTTCTCGATGAGGGCGTCGCCGCTCTTGATGGGCGAGCCGACAAGGGCATCGATGCTCACGCCGCCCGCTAGCGCGACGAGCACACTGGTACCCACCAAGGCAATGAACGGTTCTACCTTGACTTTGATGATCAGAAACAACAGGAGGGCAATGCCGGCGCCTGCCAGGATAAGCAGGCCGGCCGTATCGTGCCGCAGCCAGTTCAGGAATTCATTCATGGGGGTTACTTTCTGGGGATTCCTACGCGAGGGTGGCGGTGAAGGCGGTGGCCCTGGCCGAGATGTCTGCCCAGTCGCCTGCAGCCACGGCGGCGGGAGGGACCACACTGGTTCCACAGCAGACCGCTGCGGCGCCGGCGTCGAGATAGCTCTTGGCGTTTGACGCGTCGATCCCGCCGGAGGGCAGAAGGCGGATACCGGGGTAGGGACCCTGGAGATCCTTGAGGTACGCGGGACCGAGCTGCCTGGCCGGGAAGATCTTGACTGCGGCGGAACCGAGGTCAAGCGCCTGCGCCACCTCGGTAGGTGTCATGGCCCCCAAACTGAAGGGGACACCGGCGGCCGCAGCCACCGCCGCAACCTCAGGGCGGAGACCGGGCGTCACCAGGAACCGGGCACCAGCGTCGATGGCTGCCTTTGCCTGATCGGCCGTCATCACGGTACCGATCCCGACGGCGGCGCCGTGCTGCGCTGCGGTTTCCGCCGCTCGCCGCACATGCTTTAGCACCTCCGGCGTGGTGAACGTCAGTTCGACGCTGCGGATGCCGCCGTCGGCCAGCGCGCGGCAGAGCTCGGCGGCGTCGGGGATAAACGGCGCCCGGACGACGGCGAGGGTGCGGTCGGCTTCAAGCTGTTCGACAAATTCTTCAGGAGTCATGCGATTTCGGTACTTCCTGCTCGGGTGCGTCCGTCCGGGCCGCGGCGCAGGGCACGTCCGGCTCGGGCGCCGGCGGGCTTCCCGCCGTCGATCGCTGCCGTCCCGTTGACGAACACGTAACGGATGCCAGTGGCTGGCTGGCGGGGGTTTTCAAAGGTGGCTTCGTCACGGACGGTGCGCGGGTCGAAGAGGACGACGTCGGCCGCGTAGCCTTCGCGGACAAGCCCGCGGCGGTCAAGCCTGAGCCGCTCGGCGGGACGGCCGCTCAAGTGGTGGACCATTTCTTCCAGGGTCAGCAAGCCCAAGTCGCGGCTGTAGTGGCCCAAGTAGCGGGGGAATGTTCCCCAGGCGCGCGGGTGGGGTTTGGCTCCGACCAGGAGGCCGTCGCTGCCGCCGGTGTGCGTGCGGTGGACCATGATGGCCTGGACGTTTTCCTCGTGGCCGACGTGCTGCAGGATCCCGGTGCCCAGGCGGTCCTCCTGGAGGATCTGAGCGAACACGGTGAACGGCTCTGCGTTGGTTTCAGCAGCGATTGCGGCGATGGTCTTGCCCACAAGGCCGGCGAGCGCCGGGTTCTGGACGCCGCTGATCTCCAGGGTGTGCCACTCGGCAACCACTCCGTGGCAGCCGTCGGAGCCGTAGATCTCCACACTTTCGCGGATTCTCGCCAGCATCGCCGGGTCGGCCAACCGCGCGAGCGTGGCCTCGGTACCGCCCGAGGACGACCAGCTGGGCAAGATCGCCGCGAGCGTGGTGGCGCCGGGGAGGTAGGGGTAAGTGTCGAGCGTGATGTCGGCGCCGTCGTCGAGCGCTGCATCGATGAGCTCAAGGAGCTCGCCCGCCCGGCCCTTGTTCTCGGCGAAGTTCATGGTGGCGTGGGAAAGGTGCAGCGCGCAGCCAGTGTCCCGGCTCAGCCCGATCATCTCCGCGTAGGCTCCGAGCGCGCCCTTCCCGTAGGAGCGGTGGTGCGGAGCGTAGAAACCACCCAGCTCCCCCACGGTCCGGCAAAGTCCTGCAAGTTCCTCGGTCCGGGCGTACATGCCGGGGGTGTAGGTCAGCCCGGAGGACATGCCCACGGCGCCCTCCTCCATGGCGGTGCGAACGATGTGCTGCATCCGCTCCTGCTGCTCAGGTGTCGGGTCCCCTTCGGCGAAGCCCATCACGAGGGCCCGGACGGTTCCCTGCGGGACGAGGTAGGCTGCGTTGGTAGCGATCCTCTTGCCGTTTTCGGACGCGTCGAGGCGGTCCAGGTACTCGCCCACGGTTCGCCAATTCCAGTCGAAATCCTGCGGGTTGTCGTTCCAACCGGCGATCTTCTCCCGGACCCCGCTAAGGGTGGCATCGTCCACCGGAGCGTAGGACAGCCCGTCCTGGCCCAGAAGTTCGGTGGTGACGCCTTGGCTGAGCTTGGCGTAGTGGTCCTTGTTGACCAGCAATTGCAGGTCCGAATGGGCGTGCATGTCGATGAAGCCGGGGCTTAGGACGAGTCCCGTCGCGTCGACAGTCCGCTCGGCACCGGTTCCGTTCGCGGTGAGGGATCCGGCGTCGGCGACGACGGCGATCACCTCGCCGTCCAGCAGGACGTCCGCGGGACGGCGGTCCGCCCCGGTTCCGTCCACCAGGACGGCGTTGCTGATGAGGGTCTTCATGGCGTGCGTCCTAGAAGAAGGTATGGATGAGGTCGACGACGGTTTGGTCACCGTCGGTATCCGCGAGCACGGGGATGAGCGTCCACTTGTCGAAGGCTGTGCACGGATGCGAAAGTCCCAGGCGCACGACGGCGCCGGGCCGCACGGTGGCGGCGCCGGCGTCGAACGTCATGAAGGAGTGCTGGTCGTTGACGGCAGTGATCTCGGCACCGACGAGGGGCACCATGGGACCGCCGAGTGCGGGCCCGATCAGCTGCGGACGTGGCAGACCTTCGTCAACGGGCAAGTCGCGTTTGCCGGCGTCGAGGATGGCAAGGCCGGGTTCGGGCTGGGACACGACGCGCGCCCAGCCGTGCATGCCTGCCTTGAATGGCTGGCCGCCGTCGCGGGAAAACGGCGAGATGCCGCGGTAGAATCCGTCGTCGTGGATGATGTAGGCCCCGCTGCGGATCATGACTTCCACGCGTGGGCCCACCCCGGAGCCAGCGGTGACGCACGGCGAAAGGACGTCGACGACGTCGTCGAAGTAGGCGCTGCCGCCTGCGGTGAGGATGACGGCCTCGGATCCGTAGAGACCGTCCCCGAGGAGCCGCTGATGCAGCTCACCCATCTGGCCCAAGTAGCCGCGGACGGCGGCAATACTGTCGGCGTCGGCCGTGTGGGCCAACGATCCCTCGTAGCCGCTCACCCCCACCAGCCGCAGGTGCGGGGAGGCAGAGATGGCGCGGGCGACGTCGAGTGCAGCCTCCACGCCTCGCGCTCCGGTCCGGCCACCGATTCCGCCAAGCTCAACAAGGACATCAAGGACGGCGCTGCTTCCAATGGTCTCCAAGGTGCGGCCAATGACATCCACAGTGACAGTGGAGTCGACCCAGGAAAGGATCGGCTGATCCGGGTTCGCGGTCGCGGCGACCCACTCGATCGCGTGCGGATCGGTCAGGCTGTTGGCCAGTTGCAGGCGCCGCACACCGAATTCACGGGCCACGCGGAGCTGGGCGAAGTTCGCCACAGTGATCCCCCAAGCGCCGCGGCTCAGCTGTTCCGCCCAGAGCTGTGGCGCCATGGTGGTCTTTCCGTGCGGGGCAAGCAAAACGCCGTGCTCCGCACACCATGAGGCCAAGCGATCGGCGTTGCAGCGGAGCGCCCCGGCATCAAGGGTCAGCAACGGCGTCTGGAGGTCGGCGAGCTTCGGGGCTGTTGAGAGGAACTCACGGTGGCTGGTGCCGCTTGCTGTGGCGGGCACGGCCTTGTGCCGCCAGTCGAGCCGGACATCCGCCAGGCGTGCCACGGTGTCCGCTGCAATTGCCCCGGCGTCGGCTCCGGCGCCGGACGTGGAAGTGTTCACCAGTTCGATCCCTTCACTGTGCGCAATTTCACTGTGCGCGATTCACTGTGCGAATTCTGCCCGCAAATTCCTTTGCGTTGCGTATTTTGCAACGCAGGTTGCAAAGCTGTTGATGATATGTCTAACATGGTGCAGGATTGGGAGTCAAGGCCGCGGCATGGCCCGGCACCCCCTGATCAGGCCACGGAAATCCCTTCTTCATGGGGGTGTCGAGTGCCGCTGGAAGCGGCAGAGGGAGCGCGGGAGTTTCATGCTTTCAGCTGTATGTGTGGGTGAGACGATGGCCATGCTCACCCCGGTGAAGCCCGTCCCGCTACACCAAGCCACGGAGCTGCATTGTGGAATCGGCGGCGCGGAATCGAACGTAGCCATGGGCCTGGCTGCCATGGGCCTGGACTCCCACTGGGTAGGCCGGGTTGGCCGGGATGGATTCGGCACCCGGATCCTGGAGGAGCTCAGCAGCCACGGAGTAGGGATTTCCGGCGTCGAGGTCGATCCCGGACGGCCCACGGGGCTTTACGTCAAGGTCCCCGCCCAGGAAACGGATCCCGACGGCGGCAGTTCAGTTTTGTACTACCGGCAGGGTTCCGCCGCATCAGCGATGAGCCTGGCCACCCTGGCGAATCCCGCCGTCGAGCGCTTATTGGAGGAAGCCTCGCTCATCCACCTGAGCGGCATCACAGCGGCGCTCTCGGCGGAATGCCTTGAACTGACGGAAGCCATCCTCGCCGCACCGAGGCACGGCCGCCTCATCAGCTTCGACGTCAATTGGCGCGCCGCGCTCTGGGCCGGGCAGGACCGTTCCGCGCTGCGCCGCCTGGCCAATCTCGCCGACATCGTACTGGTGGGCAAGGACGAAGCCGAGCACGCCTTCGGCACCACCGAAGAAACTGAACTCCGGCTCCTCATGCCGGATCCCGCCGTCGTCGTCATCAAGAACGAAGCCATCAGTGCCATCGCCCTGGAACGGGACGGCACGCGGTCCGAAGTGTCCGCCTTGTCCGTGGACGTGCTTGAGCCGGTGGGCGCGGGCGATTCCTTCGCGGCCGGGTACCTGAGCGGCGTGCTGTTCGGCCTCGAACAGAAGGCCAGCCTCCGCCGCGGCCACGTCGCTGCAGCCTGCACCCTCACCGTGCATGGCGATCGCGGCCCCCTTCCCGACTCCGCCCTGCTTTCGGCCATCCTCGATTCCACAGACGCCGAATGGGCTGCGATCCACGTTGGCGGGGGGCACTTCAGCAGCCAGATCCGAAGCCCTCAAGATCGGAGCACAGCACCATGAGCCAAAGCCTGATGCGGGCCATCGACCTGCTTGCCGAGCTTGCTTCCAAACCGGCCACCTTGGATGAGCTTGCCTCCAAGGCTTCAGTGCACAAGACCACCGTCATGCGCCTCCTGCACGCCATGGAGGAAAAACGCTTCGTTGTCCGCGATGAGGACCAGCGATTCATGCTTGGCTCCAAGCTGTTCGAGCTGTCCTCGCTCGCGCTGGAACAGCGCGACATCCGCAAAGTGGCGCACCCGTACTTGGCCGAACTGAACGGAAAGACCGGGCACACCGTGCACCTTGCCGCGTTCGAGGGAAATGACGTGGTGTACATCGACAAATTCGAATCGCACCATCCCGTGCGGATGTACTCCCGGATCGGCCTGACAGCGTCACTGCATTCGGCCGCCGTCGCAAAGGTCCTGCTCGCCGACATGCCGCGCAGCCGGCAGGAAAAGATCGCGGCGGGACTCGATTACACAAGAATTACCGACACCACCCTGACCTCACCGCAGGCCTTGTTGGCCGAACTGGAGCAGGTCAGGGCCCAGGGCTGGGCCCACGACAACGCCGAGCACGAATCCTTCGTGCACTGCATCGCGACCCCCATTCGCGACGCGAGCGGCGCAGTCGTGGCCGCAGCCTCTTGTTCGGTACCGGTGGTGATGCTCAGCTATGAAGGACTGCTTGAGCTGCTGCCCGACCTCAAAGCCAGCACCGAGGCCATCTCCCGCGACCTCGGCTGGATCAGCCACGAAAGGAACTCGGCATGAGTGAAAAGACTGTAGTACTGACCGAAAATGCTCCGGCCCCGGCGCACGTATTCTCCCAGGGCGTCCGGAAGGGTGGCCTGTTCCAGGTGTCCGGCCAAGGCCCCATGGATCCCGCCACCAACCAGTACATCGGCGAAGGCGACGTCCGCGCCCAGACCCGCCGCACACTGGAAAACGTGAAGGCGATCCTCGAAGCCGGCGGTTCCTCTGTGGAAGACGTCATCATGTTCCGCGTCTACCTCACTACGCGCGACGACTTCGCCGCCATGAACGAGGTTTACGGCGAATTCATCACCGAGAATGTCCCCAGCGGCCAACTGCCCAGCCGCACCACGGTGTTCGTCGACCTCCCGCACGAAGTCATGCTCGTGGAAATCGACGCGCTGGCGGTTACGGCGTAATCCCCAGAGCCCGGCTTGATGGCACTATTGGGTGATGCCCTTCATGCGCGTTCCCAGGCTTAAGAGGGCGTCTTCCCGAGAGCGACGCCAAGCAAACCGGCTGGCGTCGGCTTTTACCGGATGGTGGCTGCTGGTTGTCATATTCATCGAGGCTGCGGTCGCCTTGTCCATCCGCCTGCCGTTGGCTTTCGGGCTTCCGCAGTGGGTCGGCATCGATGGACCAACCGGATTCCCTGCTCTCCTGGCGCTGCTGATCGTGCCCCTGGTGGTGCTGGCGGCGTGGCGCCTCATGCGGCAGCAGCAGCGGGAACGAAGCCAGGCGTTCCGTACATCCCGCTTGATGGACACCGTGCTGCATACAAGCCTGGACTGGCTGTGGGCCACGGGGCCCGATGGGCGATTTACGTTCTGCAGCCCGGCCTGCAAGGACATCACAGGGTACGAACCTTCCGAACTGCTGGGAAGGCACATCACCCGCGTCATCGACCCCGGAGACCTGGCAGACGCACGGGTGGACTGGAAAGCCCGGGAAAGCGGTGACTCCTCGTGGTCACGGGTGGTCACCGTGTGCCGCCACCGGGACGGCAGCCGCGTCTTGATCGACGTTGCGGGAAGGCCAATGCGCGACAGGGAGGGCAGGGACCGCGGTTTCGAAGGCACCTGCCGTGTTTTGAATCCCGGGACAGCACGCTCGCATGCGGAAGTCAGCGCCCGCATCCAGGGACTGCTCACTGACGGTTCGCTCATCACAGCATTCCAACCAATCCTGTGCCTGGAAACGGGCAACGTCGTTGGAGTGGAATCCTTGACAAGGTTCAGCGGATCCCAAGAGTTGTCCCCGGAGGTGCGTTTCATGGAAGCTGCCTCGGTCGGCCTGGATATCGAGCTTGAAATCCTTGCGCTCCGGACCGCACTGACCACTGCCGCCGGGCTTCCAGCGGGACTGTACATCGCGGCAAACCTCTCACCCCGCGCGTGCCTTGACTCCCGCTTGGCAGCCGCGATTGTGGAGTCGGCCATCCCACCACGACGCATCGTGCTTGAGGTCACCGAACGCCACGAGGTCGCCAACTACGAACCGCTCGCCGAAGTTCTGGCACCGCTGCGGCGCGCCGGACTCAGAATAGCTGTCGACGACGCCGGCGCCGGCTTTGCCTCCATGCGCCACATCCTGCAACTCAAGCCAGACCTCATCAAACTCGATCGCGAGATCATCGCCGGCATCGACACAGATCCGGCACAGCGGGCCCTGGGAGCTGCGATGGTCGGTTTTTCCTCCGAAATCGGAGCCGCCCTGGTAGCCGAAGGGATCGAGACCGAGGCCGAGCTCGCAGCGGTCACCAAGCTCGGCATGACTGCAGCCCAGGGCTACCTGCTCGGCCGCCCCTCACTCAGGCCGGAGGACTGGGCGGGATGGGGGTAGCGATGGCCGCTAACCCTCCGGCTGATGCGCCGTGACCAGCCCATCCGGCTGCCGCGCGCCAACTCCCTCAGTTGTCTCCACCGGGAGCCCGTTTCGCGCCCAATACTCGATGCCGCCGATCATTTCGCGCACCGGGTACCCGAGCTCGGCGAATGCCAGGGCCGCGAAGGTGCTTCCGTTGCAGCCCGGTCCCCACGAATAGACCACTACTGAGCTCCCAGCAGGGATCAGTGCGGCCGCCCGCGCGGGTATCTCCGCGGTCGGAAGGTGCATTGCGCCGGGGATATGTCCGTGGTCCCACGACGACTGCCTGCGAGTATCCACGAGCACGAAACTGCCGGCAGCCGCATCCGCAACGTCCATGACGTCGATCTCGAAGTGCAACTTCGCGCGGAAGTAGGCGCCTGCCGCACCGTCCGCCCCAACTCCAGCGCCGGCGTCGTTCATTGGCTTTTCCATCTGCCCTCCTAGGCCAGCTTCGCAAGTTTGGCGTTGGCACGCCGGGATCCCAGCTTTGCCGAGATGCGTAGGCTGGTTTCGGCGGCCATGGGACCTACTTCGCGGACGCGCTTGGCGGTCATGCGGGACGACAAGGAGGAGACGCTGAGGGCGGCAACCACGTGATCGTCGTGACCGAAGATCGGGGCGGCGACGCACCGGACCTCGGGTTCGTTTTCGCGGTCGTCGATCGCATAGCCTCGGCGACGGATTGCGGCGAATTCAGCCCGCAACTGCTCCGGGTCCGTGATCGTCCTGTCGGTGATCGGCGCCAGCTCACCGGCCAGGATCGGCGCCACCACTTCTTCCGGGCTGAACGCCAACATGGCTTTGCCGACTGCGGTGCAGTACGCCGGCATGGTCGCCCCGACGCGCGATGCCATACGAACTGTAGCCTCGTCTTCCACTTTGTCGAGGTAGACCACATCATGGCCGGACAGGACAACCAGGTGGCACGTACTTTCCGTGGCCCTCATCAGCAGTCTGAGCTCGGCGTTGGCGACGCTGCGCAAATCGAGCCGGTCCAAATATGACTGTCCCAAACGCAGGCAACCATGGCCCAGCCGGAAGCGGCCGCTCTCGGCGTCGCGTTCCAGCAGGTTTTCGTCCAACAAGGGCGCGGCCAGCCTTAGGACCGTGCTCTTGTTGAGCCCGGAGAGCTTGGTCAACTCCACCAAGGCGAGTCCGTCCGCGCTCACCGGATGCTCCGCAACCACCGCCAGCAAAGCCAGCGCCTTACGCAACGAAGCCGAGGAGTTCCGGGCCTCCGTGCCTTCAGTACCCACGTGTGTCCTATCCAGCGGCGATGCGCTGCTCGGCGTCGTAATCGCGTTTCCAGCCAACCACGCCAGGCCTCAACTGCCAGGGATGCGGTCCCGACAGCGGCCGGTATTCCACTCCCATGGCCTCCAGGCGCTCCAGATGCGCGCCTTCGAGCCTGGCCAGGAAACCATCGTAGTCCCGGTTCTCCGCCTGGGACCAGAGCACCTCCGCCACGGCGCTCAGCCGCGGAAACGCGGCGAAGTGGACCCGTCGCGGGGAATCCAGGTGTTCCGTCCAGATGTTGGCCTGCGCGCCGAGGAGCGTGCCCGGGAACGCCTCACCCGCACCCGCGGGCAGCGGTTCGAAGCCGTAGACATCCCGCAGGCTGGTGATAAAACCGACGGGCACGGGTTCGTCGTCGCCGTCGGCCTGGCGGTGGTCCAGGTACAGCTTGTGCTCGGGGCACATGACCACGTCATAACCGCTTCTGAGCGCGCTTAGTCCGCCTTCATAGCCCCGCCAGGAAGCCACCAACGCTCCATCCGGCAGCTCGCCGTCGCCGATTTCGTCCCACACGGAAGTCGCTCGCCCGTGCCCGTCAAGGTGCTTCGCCAACTGCCCCACAAACCAGCTGTGCAATCCCGAAACGTCCGGCAATCCGAGTTCGGCGGCTTTGGCCTGTGCCTGGGCGCTGGATTGCCACTGGGTGAGCGGAACTTCGTCACCGCCCAAGCTGATCCAGCGGGCGGGGAAGATCTCCACGACTTCATCGAGAACCTTGCGGTAGAACTCCAAAGAGGTTTCCGAGACTTCCAGAACGATCTCGTTGATTCCCCAGCGGGTCCAGACCTCTGTATCCGCGCCCGCACCCAGTTCCGGGTAGGCGGCGATGGCGGCCTGGCTGTGTCCCGGAACATCGATCTCCGGGATGACGGTGATGTGCCGCTCGGCAGCGAACGCGACCACTTCGCGGAGATCGTCCTGACTGTAGAAACCGCCGTGCGGAAGCCCGTCGAAAACCCCTGCCCGCCAGGAACCAAGCGACGACTCCCGCCGCCACGCCGCGGTCTCGGTGAGTTTCGGGTAGCGGTTGATCTGGATCCGCCAGCCTTGGTCGTCCGTGAGGTGGAGGTGGAGGACGTTGAGCTTGTGCATGGCCATCACCTCGATGAACCGCAGCAGGTTGTCCTTGGGCATGAAGTGCCGGGCCACGTCCAGCATGGCCCCGCGGTACCCGAAACGCGGCTGGTCCTGGATGGATACCTTGGGAACCGGCCATGTGCCATCCGTTTCCGGAACGGGCGCTTGCCTCAGCGCGGCGGGTCCCATCAGCTGTAGGAGGGTCTGGGCAGCATAGAAGGCTCCGGCCGGACCGCCCGCATGAATCACGACGGCGGTGCCCACGTGCAGGCGGTACCCCTCGGCGTCGAGCTCCTGGTCAAGCCGCAGGCTGATGCCCGCATCGGCTACCGTGTCCAGGGACAGGTCCCAGCCGGTGGCCGCGCTGAGGGTCCGGGCGAGCCAGCGGCGCGCGCTGTTGAGCTCCGGATCGGCGGCCAAGGTGGTGGCTGGGTCCAGTTCCAGGAAACCTCCGTGCGATTCCACCGAGCACGGCACGGGAACCAGCAAATGCGCGGCGCTCATCCCTTCACCGCCCCGGCCAGCCCGGATACGAGTTTTCGCTGCACGGCTATGAAGAAGATCAGCACCGGAATGGTCATGATCACGGAACCGGCCATGATGGCACCCCAATCGTTCTGGTCGGGCTTGAAGAAGGTCAACAATGCCATGGGCAGGGTCTGGTTCTCCTGGGCGGAAATGATGAATGTCTTGGCGAAGAGGAAGTCGTTCCACGTGGAGATGAACGAAAACACGGAGCACGCCACCACTCCGGGCGCCACGAGCGGGAAGAGGATCGAGCGGACAAATCGGAAACCACTTGCCCCGTCTATGCGCGCTGCCTCTTCGATCTCCACCGGGACCGCTGCCACGAAGCCACGAAGCATCCAGATCGCGAACGGGATACTGAAGCCCACATGGACCAGAACCAGGGAACCGAGTTGATTCAGACCCACGAGCGGTACTGCCTCCCCGGCATTGCGGAGCAGGAAGAACAGGGGAATCGTGAGCGCTTCGACGGGCACCATCTGGGACACAAGCACTACGATCAGCAACTTGGTGCGCATCTTGAACTGGTAGCGGGTCAGTGCCACGGAGGCCAAGAACGCCAGCACGGTGGAGACGATAACGACGACGAGCGCCACGATCACGCTGTTCAGGAAGTACCTGCCGAAGTTGTTGACCGACAGGACCCGCATGAAGGAATCGAAGGACGGTTCCAGCGTGAACGGCGCCGCATCTCCGGCATCGAGCGCTGTCTTCGGCTTGAGGGCCGAAAGGACCATCCAGAACAGGGGGAACGCGACGAGAAGCGCGATGGCGAGTCCCGCCGCATCGGCGCCGAACCGGCGCCGTCCGCCCTTGCGGAACTTTTGCGGCGCGTCCGGCGCGGGCCGGTTCTTGCGGAGTGGAACGTCGACGGCGGTCACAGGACTTCTCCCGTTCTCTTGAGGATGCGGAGGTAGATCAGAGTGATGATCATCAGCAACGCGGTCATGATGACACCGAGGGCCGAGCCGAGGCCGTACAGGCTGGCCGCGAAGGCCTGCTGGTAGCCGTAGACATTCAGCACGAGGTTCTGCCCGGCAATACCGCCGCCGTTGGTCATGATGTAAATCTGCGAGAAGATCTTGAAATTCCAGATGATGGACTGGATAGTCACCACCATCACGATGGGCCGCAGCATCGGAAGCATGATGCTGCGCGCGATCCGGGGCATGGATGCACCATCGAGACGCGCCGCCTCAATCACTTCGGTGGAGATCGCCTGGATGCCGGCGTAGACCGTCACGAGCACGAACGGGAACGAACACCACACCACTTCGCTGCCTACGAGCCCGAAGGCGGACCATTTGTCGTAGGTCCAGGAGTAGCCGCTGAACTGCGTGAGGCCCACGGAGACAAGAGCCTTGTTGACCAGGCCCAGGGTGGGGTCGAAGAGGAACAACCACACGGCGCTGCCGGTGACGGCCGGCGTGGCCCAAGCGCCCAGGGAGACTACGAACAATGCGGTCCGGACCCAGGGCCGGAGCCGCGTGGCCAGCACTGCAAGCGACGTTCCCACGAGCAGCGTCAAAACCACGCAGGCCCCCGCGAACAGCACGGTGTTGCCCAGGACGGACCAGAACTCCGGATCGGCGAACAGTTTCTGGTAGTTCTCCAGGCCCGTGAACTGCAATGGCGCCTTGCCGCTGACTTGGGCCTGGCGGTAGTCATACAAAGAGACGTTGATGAGCTGGAAGATCGGGTATCCCAGCAGCGCGATCAGGACAATGAAAGCTGGAGCCAGGTAGAGCCCAGGTTCCAGGCCGCGCTTGCCTAACGCACGACGGCGGGACGTCCCCGCCGTCGTCGGCTTGCGGTCCTGCTTGCGGTTCCGCGTTCCGCTTGCGTCCGCCTTCGCGGACGCAAGCGCCGTCATGCCGCACCGCCTGGCACGGATCCAACGTGTGTCACGAACCCTGTCATTTGGATCCGAACACCTTGTTCATGGCTGCTGCCGCGTCCGCAGTAGCCGTATTGACGTCAGCCTTGCCTGTGACGATCTTCTGGTACATGCCGGTGAAGATGCCCTGGGCGTCGATCGTGGACCAGGTTTCCGTCACGGGGACAAAGTTGGTGCCGGCGGCGAGGGTCTTGATGAAGGGCTCGAGCTGCGGATTGGACGCCGCAACAGACTTCTGGACGTCGCCGAATGTCGGCAAGTTGCCCATGGCGTCGAACATTTTCTGCTGGTACTTCTTGCCCGCGAGCAGCTCGACGAACTCAGCTGCCAGGGTGTGGTGCTTGCTGCTGTTGAAGACGCCCAGGTTGTTGCCGCCGGCAAATGCGGGGGCGATCGAACCGGCCGTATTGCCCGGAACCGGAACCACCGCGAACTTGTCCTTGACGGCGCTGGCCGCGACGGCCTTGTAGTTGAAGTCGCCACCGATGGTCATGGCCGACTTTCCGGCGATGAATTGCTGGACGCTGGCGTTTCCGCCGAATTCGGCGCAGGTCTGGGGCGGGCAGATGTCGTTCTTGAGTAGCCGGGCATAAGCGGAGATACCGTCCCGGGATTCGGCGGAATCCAAACCGGAGACAAAGGTGTCACCCTTCTTCGTGGCAATGTTGCCGCCGTTGGCCCAGAGGTAGGGCATAGCCGAGAACTGCGCGGCTCCACCAATCGAAATGCCGAGCATGTCCGGGTTGGCTGCGCGGACGGCGCGGGCCACGGTTTCGACGTCGGCGAGCGTCTTGGGAGCCCCCAGTCCGAGCTTCTGCAGCAGATCGGTGCGGTAGTAGAGGGCCCGCACGCCGACGTACCACGGCACGCCGTAGTTCTTGGCTCCGACGTCCGTGGTGGCAAGGATCTTGCTGTCCAGGTCCTTGGACTCGCCCCAGGCCTTGATGTCTGCAGTCATGTCGGACAATCCGCCGGATGCAACGTAGCTGGCAAGGTCTGTGTTGCCGAACTCGGCGACGTCGGGAGCACTCGAGGGGTCGTTGAACGCGGCCTTGAACCGTTCCGCCCGGCTGTCTACTGGAATGTACTGGACGTCGACCTTGACGCCGCTATGACTGGATTCGAAATCGGAAACCGCGGCCTTGACTACCGCAGATTTGGGGTCCTGGTTGACTTCCGAGAAGAGCCACACGCGGATAGTGCCTGACTTCTCATCCGAAGATGACGCGGCATTGTTCGACGTGGGCGGGGCGCAGGCCGTCAGCGCGAGGGCGGCGAGGGCAAAGGCAGCCGCAGTGCGTGCGATTTTCAATGGATCCTCCATGGAGAAAAGGGTTCGGTGCCCGGCGGTCCCCCGCTGCGGGTATGGAAGGAAACTTTACAAACATACTTCTGTGAGCGGAAGCACAAGTGGCAAAAGGTTTGCATTGCAAAACCAGAATTTGTAAACAGACGATCTCTCACCAGATGGGTGATACCCCCTGGGGGTACTTGATTCTATACCCCTAGGGGGTATATCTTTACGGCATGAGCACGATCGACGTGGACCCCACAGATTTGAACCCGGTTGACTTGAACATTGGCCAACACGGCTACTCTTCCAACAAGGACGCGTACTTGCGGCGCCTCAAGCGGATCGAGGGCCAAGTACGCGGTATCGCGCGCATGGTGGAAGAGGACAAATACTGCATCGACATCCTCACTCAAGTCTCTGCAGTCACTAAAGCCCTGCATGCCGTGAGCCTCGGGCTCGTGGAGGAACACATCGGGCACTGCGTCGTCGGAGCCGCCTCCGAGTCCGATCCCGTCGTGCGCGCAGAGCAAATCGACATCAAGGTCAAGGAGGCAGCCGATGCCATCGGGCGCCTGTTGCGGTAACGCCTCAAACATTCACCACACCATTCAACTCACCACCAAGGAGCACGCCATGGGCCACACCGCCACCATCCAGACGAACGTCAGCGTTTCCGGCATGACCTGCGGGCACTGCGTTTCAGCCGTCAGCGAGGAAATCGAGTCCTTGGCAGGTGTGGAGAATGTCGAAATCGATCTGAATGCCGGCGGAATCTCCACCGTCACCATCACCTCCACCCAGGAACTGTCCCCGTCCGAAATCGGCGAAGCCGTCGCCGAAGCCGGCTACCTGGTAGTCGCCAACGAGGCCTAGGGGCCAATGTGAGCAATCACGACATCCTGCATCAAACGGGCACCCGCATCATCGAACTCGACATCGAGGGCATGACCTGCGCATCGTGCGTAGCGCGCGTGGAACGGAAACTGGGCAAGCTCGACGGCGTGGAGGCTTCCGTCAATCTCCCCCTCGAATCGGCACAGGTAACAGTTCCGGACAACGTCACGGACCAACAAATCGTGGACACAGTGAACGCAATGGGTTACAAAGCCTGGATCCGCGAATCGAGGCCCAGCCCTACATCCCAGGCCCACGAGCGCGCCCACGAGCGCGAAACCGATATGCTCGGCGCGCTCGCTCCTTCGTCGCTTAGACGCGCGCTGCCGCATACCGGCCCCGCGATCGAGTCCAGCACCGAAGGCAGTGCGGGTGATGACGGCGCAACGGAACATGACCACAGCGATAGCGACCACAACGAGTGGCTCCATGACCACAGTGGCGACGCGGGGGGCATGCGGCAGCGTGCGTCTAAGGTGGGCCCACGCCGGCAGGGTTCCCTGGCCGAGCTTGCGAGGTTAGGGGGCCGGTGGGGCGGAACGACCGAGCACGCAGAGCATGTGTCCCGGAGCGAGCGGACTGAGCACGGCGCGCAAGGCGACCACATGCACCACGGCCCAGCGTCCCGCCAGCTAAGGCCGAGACTGGTCGCCGCTGCCATACTGACCGTCCCGGTCTTCGCCATCTCGATGATTCCGGCCCTTCAGTTCCCGCAGTGGGGTTGGGTCGCCGCGTTACTGGCCCTTCCCGTGGTGACGTGGGCTGCCTGGCCCTTCCACCGGGCCGCCGCCATCAACGCGCGCCACTTCGCCTCGACCATGGACACACTCGTATCCATCGGCGTCCTGGCCGCATACCTCTACTCTGCGTGGCAGCTCTTTGCCAACCCCGTGATGACTGAGCACCCCGGCATGGAGTCCACGGGAGGCATGGGCGGCGGGCTGTACTTCGAAGTTGCGGCCGTGGTCACCACATTCCTGCTTCTGGGCCGCTTCCTCGAGGCCAATGCCAAAGCGAAGGCCGGCGATGCCCTCAAGGCCCTGCTGAATCTGGGAGCCAAGGACGCAACTGTGCTGCGCGACGGCGTCGAGCACAAGATCCCGGCCGAGCAACTCGTGGTGGGGGACATCTTCGTGGTCCGCCCGGGAGAGAAGATCGCCACTGACGGCCTGGTGACGAGCGGTTCATCTGCCGTGGATTCCTCGTTGGTCACCGGTGAATCCGTGCCCGTGGAGGTCGGACCGGGGAGCCAGGTCACGGGCGCCACCATCAACACTTCGGGCCGTTTGCTGGTCCGCGCGACGCGCGTCGGTTCCGAGACGACGCTGGCGCAAATGGGGCGGTTGGTCAGCCAGGCGCAGACGGGCAAAGCCCCGATCGCACGGCTCGCCGATCGTATCAGCGCCGTCTTCGTGCCGGTCGTACTGGTCATCGCCGTGGTTACTTTCGTAGTCTGGCTCGCCCTGAGCGGGGACCTCAATGCCTCGTTCACGGCTGCCGTGGCGGTGCTCGTGATTGCCTGCCCGTGTGCGCTTGGGCTCGCGACTCCCGTTGGCCTCCTGACCGGGACCGGCCGGGGCGCGCAACTCGGCATCCTCATCAAGGGTCCACAGGTGCTGGAAGATACGCGCACGGTGGACGCCATCCTTTTGGACAAGACGGGTACCGTCACGAGCGGCAAGCTGGCCGTTGGACACACCCTGGCCTTGAACGGCCACTCCCCCGCCGACGTCCTGTCTCTCGCCGGCGCCGTCGAGGCAGCGTCGGAGCACCCCATCGCCCACGCCATCGCCGCTGCCGCCAAGTCCGCAATGCCCGACGCCGGCCCGCTCCCCGCTGTGAAGGACTTCAGTTCCGCCCCGGGCGGCGGAGTCCGGGGGATGGTTGCGCTGAACGGAGCCGGAAACAGAGCCGAGCGAACGGTCGTGGCCGGCAGGACCGGCTGGCTGGAAGATAACGGCATTTTCCCTGACGACGCACAGCGCAAGGCACTGGCCACTGAGGAAGCCGGCGGCGCTACCGCAATCTGGGTTGCCGTGGACGGGAGGCCCGCTGGAATAGTCACGCTAAGTGACACCGTCAAACCCGGTTCGGCTGCAGCCATCTCGAAGCTCAAGGAACTCGGGATTCGCCCTCTGCTGCTGACAGGAGACAACGCCGCCGTTGCCGCCCAAGTGGCCACCGCCGTCGGGATCGCCCCGGAAGATGTATTCGCGGGGGTCCTGCCGGAAGGCAAAGTGGACGCGGTGCGGAAGCTTCAGTCCCAGGGGTCCACTGTGGCCATGGCCGGGGACGGAGTCAACGACGCCGCAGCGCTGGCGCAAGCCGACCTTGGCATAGCCATGGGATCGGGCACGGATGTCGCCATCGAGGCCTCGGATCTGACCGTGATGGGCAGCGACCTCGGGCAGTTGGTGCAAGCCATCGAGCTGTCCCGGAAGACGCTCTCCACCATCAAGACAAACCTGTTCTGGGCATTCTTCTACAACGCCATCGGTATCCCGGTGGCAGCCCTTGGTTTGCTCAACCCGATGATCGCCGGCGCGGCCATGGCGGCGAGCTCGGTCCTGGTGGTCGCAAATTCGCTGCGGTTGCGCTCGTTCGCAAAGTAGTCCCCGCCGCCACCCAACTAACTCGCAGTTGTTGTCGTTATCCGGCGTGAGAACGGCAACAACTGCCTGGGCCCACGCCGCCAGGGTTCCCTAGCCGAGCTTGCGAGGCGAGGGTGGCGGTGGGGACAGTTTGAGGAGGCTAGGCCGTTCCGAAACGCACGGCCGCGCGGGCCCTGGCTTTGGCCGCTTCCTCGTCGCGGTTGCGCGCTGGCGCATGGGTCACGAGGGAATCGAGCAGATGCTGGGTGATATGCGCGATCTCGTGGACAGCCTCGGAGAAGGCCTCCTCGTTGGCCTTCGACGGCTTGGTGGTGCCGCTGATCTTGCGCACGTATTGCAGGGCTGCGGCTTCCACCTCCGCGGAGGTGGCTCGTGGCTCGAAATTGTGGAGGGTGTGGATGTTCCGGCACATATCAACATGCTAGGCCCAGGTCCCCCATCAAGGCTCGGTTTTAGAGGACCCTCTCGGAAGGAACCGGCTCGACGTCGTTCGGATGGTCAAGCTCCAGCGAGGCGTGGTCTTCGCCGGGCTCCACGGCGTCACGCTTGTCCGCGCGCAGCTCGTCGATCCGCACCAAGACCACTCCGCACACGATGAGTGCCCCGCCCACGAGCTGGATGGCTCCGGGCAATTCGGCCAGCAACAGCCAGGCCCACACCACGGCGAACAACACTTCCGTGAGCGAGACAAAGGATGCCACCTTGGACCCAAGGCTTCGTGCTGCCATGATCCCCGTGACGTAGGACAGCACGGTGGAGAGGATGACGAGGCCGGCGATCGAGACCCACCACGGCGTGGTCCACGGCCCGAGGTGCGTATCCGCGGTGGCGAAAGTCATGGATACCAAACCGGTCCCGCCGGCAATCCAGATAAGGATTGAGCCTGCCATAAGACCGCCGGAGGCAAGCACGATGGGCGGCAGCGTGTCGTTCTGCTTGGCTGTGATGAAGAAGTAGATGACCAGGCAGACGGCCGCGGCCATGCCCCACAGCACGCCGACGAAGTCCACCTTCACGGCGCCGGTGAGATCGAGCACCAGGACGAGTCCGCCGAGGGAAAGCAGCGTACCGATGGCGGTGAGGGCCCGGGGTCGGCGTCGGCTCGAGGCCCACAGCCACAGGACGATCATGGTTGGCGCGAGGTATTCGAGCAGGAGGGCGACCCCCACGGACAGCCTGGACACCGCATTGAAGTAGAAAAGCTGGCACCCCGCAACGCCAATCACACCGAACAACAGGATGGTGAGCCAGTTGTCCTTGAGCTGGTGCCAACGGCCGCGGAGCGCGACGACGGCCGGGATCACCAAGATGAGTGCAGCACCGCTCAATCGGATGGCAACTGCCGCGCCAGGGGTCCACCCGGTTTCCAGGAGGGACTTGGCAAACGAGCCGGACAAGCCGAAGACCGCTGAGGAAAAGAGCGCGAGCCCCAGGCCCGACGCCATGAAGCCCGCAGCACCAGCCCGGTTTGTTGCAGCTGACACAGCAGCCTCCTGTCAGGAGTAAAATGGGTTACGCTGCTGACACTACTACCGAGAGATGTAAGGAGTCAAAGTGCTTTTTGCACCTGACACTGAAGTGGCGCTTCGAAGTGTGGTCAATTTGATCAATTCGGCCGCCAACGGCACCGAATCCCTGACAAGTGTCGCCGAGCTCCACGCCTTCCTCGACGCGGAAGAATTCACTGGGACCAGGGAAGGGAGCGAGGCCGAATTAGTCAGTGTGAAGCGACTGCGAAGCCAATTGGCTTCCCTGTGGGCGGCCGATGAAGATGCGGCCGCAAAGGATGTCAACCAGCTCCTCACCGACGCACGCGCACTCCCCCAATTGGTCAAGCACGATCATTGGGATTGGCACTTGCACGCCACCACCCCTGAAGCGCCCCTCGCGGAACGCATGGGCACGGAAGCCGCCATGGCACTCGTGGACGTCATCCGCAGCAAGGAAATGGATCGCCTGCGGGTGTGCGCGGCGGACGATTGCGACGCCGTCGTGCTGGACCTGAGCCGCAACCGCTCCAAGCTCTATTGCGATACAGGCAACTGCGCCAATCGGACGCACGTCGCCGCCTACCGGGCCCGGAAGGCCTCAGGTACGGAGTAAGCGGGCGGGCGTCACGCCGTGCAACTTTTCAGGGCGCACGACGGCGGCCTGCCGCGAGTTTCCGGGGTTGCTGCGGTGACAAGCCGGTAAAAAGTTGCGTGGCGTGACGGGCTAAGAGACTAAGACGACCTAGTCGGCGTCGGGCGTTTCCGTTTCGCTGCCCGCATGGGGGGCCGCTGAACCGTGACTCTGGCCCGGTTTCCTGGAACTCAGGTTGACTCCCGAGCCCTTGCCGAGGTGTTCGGCGTTTTCCTTGTGGCTCATGGAAAGCATCGCAGCGAGGACGAGGCTCACAATGAAGGCGATGCCGGCACCGGTGAAGGCGAGGTCAAAGCGCGGAGTGCGGGCGCTGCCGCCGGACGCGAAGATCAGCACGGCGAAAAAGACCAAGACACCCCAAAACGCGGAGAACATCAGCGGTCCCTTAACCGAGGTCCGCATCTTGCGCGGCTCTCCTGGTTTCTGGTCAGCCAAGGTCATTCCTCCAATGTGGGTGCTGGCGCCGTGCGCGCCTTGAGAGTTCTACGCAGGGTAGAACGTACGACTACTAGTTTACGGCCTCGGCGGAGGGGGTTCGCCCATCGTGCCGCAGGCTCAGCCCGGACAGCACCCACAAGACTCCCGAGACGATGGCGCCGCCGCCGGCAACACCGAGGAGCGCGTGCGCTCCAAGGCTGATGAAGAACGGCAGTGCAACGGCGGTGCCGATGCCCACCACACCGGAAATGATCCAGTCGCGGGCAAGCACGTGCTGTCCGCGCTGCCGGAATCCCTTGACCAGCTCAATCGCCCCGAGCACCAGCAATCCTACGAGCGCGGAAACGCCGACTCCTGTATCGGACTGCGTAATCAAGGCACCCACCCCGGCCAGGCCAACGACGGCGGCCGCGGCCGCGGGAACACTCGCAGCAAGGAACGCGGCACCCGCGGTTGCGAGCAGGTAGAGCCCGGTAGCCCAGGCCAGAACGTAAACGGATGGCGAGCCCCAGAAGACGGTCACGGCTCCAAACACCAGCGCAGCACCGGCGCGGAGAAGTACGGGCTTCCAGAGCGCGGCTGCTGTGGGCGTGGATGAAGTCGCTGAAGAGGCGGGGAGAGTCACCACTCCAGTTTAGTGCGAACCGAGGACCATCCATTTGTCAGAGCGGGCCCGCAGCCCCAGAGTGACTCCGCGGGCCAGCATGTAGCCCAGCGCGAACGCTACCCAGAGCCACACGAGCCCCGCCGCGCCGTCGGGCCTGGTCACGTGGACTGCCACCAAAAGCGGCAGATAGACCCCGAGGTTCACGACGCCGGCAATCGCCAGGTAGCGGGCATCGCCCGCGCCGATCAGGACGCCGTCCAGGACGAAGACGTAACCCGCAAGCGGCTGCCCGACGGCGAGTACCCACAGTGCCGCTGTGAGCGCGGACTGAACGCCGGCGTCGGAGGTAAAGAGAAGGCCGGCCCACGGAGCGGCGACTGCCAGGAGCACGCCGGTCACCACGCCGAATCCCACGCCCCAGCGGATCATGGTGCGGGTGAGCTCTCGCGCCCTCGCCGCATGGGAGGCTCCGAGTTCCTTGCCGATGAGGGCCTGCGCGGCAATCGCCAAGGCGTCCAGGGCGAAGGCGAGGAAGGAGAAGATGGTCATCGCGAGCTGGTGCGCGGCGAGGTTCACGGAGCCTTGGGAGGTGACTATCAGGACCGTTGCCAGGATAGCCAGGCGCAGGCTGAGGGTGCGGAGCATGAGCCATGAACCCACGGTGGTCATCGTGCGGATTCCACGCCAGTCCGGGCGCAGCGAAACGCCGTGGCGCCGGGCGTTCCGTCCCACCATGACCAAATAGACGGCGGCCATGGCCCATTGAGCAATGCTGGTGCCGATGGCTGAACCCGCCACGGACAAATGCAGGCCATAGACAAGGAACCAGTTCAGGGCGATGTTGATAGCGAACCCCGCCGTTGCGACCACCAACGGCGTGCGGGTGTCCTGCAGTCCGCGCAAGACGCCGGTGCCAGCGAAGATCAAAAGCATGGCGACGAGTCCTGGCATGGACCAGCGCAGATAGTCGACGGCGTATGCCCGCACCTCGCCGCTGGCTCCAAGCAACCCGACCAACGGCTCAGCCGCGAAGAAGCCGGCCACCGCGAGGACGGTGCCCAGCAGCAAGGCCAGCCAGACGCCGTCGCGCCCTGCGGCCAGCGCCTTGGCGAGCTTTCCGTGCCCGATAGCCCGCGCCACAGCGGGAGTTGTCGAATATGCCAGAAACACCATAAGTCCGACGGCGGTGTACAGCAGGGTGGAGGCCAGCCCCACCCCCGCCAATTGAGGGACGCCAAGGTGCCCCACAATGGCGGAGTCAGCCAAGAGGAAGAGGGGTTCGGCAATGAGCGCCCCAAAGGCGGGGACAGCCAGGCGCAGGATCTCGCGGGCAGTGGAGGGCGTGGTGGGACGGGTCACTGTTTGGGGCATTTTCCCAGCCTAGCGGGGCACCGGCATGTAGCTTGGTGAGGTGTCGCTCAAGCATCCCATCACCGTTTCCGTCGCCCGCACCATCACTCCCGGTTACACCCGCCAAGCCAACGCATGGGCCCACGCTGGCCAGGAACTTGCCCGGGAATGGCCCGGCTACCTGGGTTCAGGGTGGGTGCGCACGGCGGCCGATTCCGATGAATGGCACATGCTTTACCGCTTCGCGGACGCTGAAACCCTGCAGGCTTGGGAGGAATCCGAAGAGCGCCGATGGTGGATCGAAAGCGCCACCGAACTCATGGAGGTCACACGGGTGGAGCGCCGTTCCGGGATCGAGGGATGGTTTTCCCAACCCGGCGACGTGAACCTCGTTGTCCCGGAGACCGCAGTGCCGCCGCGGTGGAAGCAGGCCGTCAGCATCTTCCTGCCGTTCTTTCCTTTGAGCCTGCTGGCCAATTTTCTGCTGCACCCCTTGGTCCTGGGCTGGCCGCTGGTCCTACAGGTTCTGTTGAACATCTGTATCCTGACGCCACTCATGGTCTACATTTTCCTGCCGGTTACCACGCGGCTCCTGAAGCCCTGGTTGGAAGCAAAGCGGAAGGGCCAGTCGTGAACCGCTACGTGCTCTCCACAGACAAAGCCCGGATCGACCGTGACTGGCTGTGGGCCGAACTTTCAACCAAGGTCTATTGGGGCCGGTGGCGGACCCGCGCAGACGTGGAGGCCCAACTGGACAACGCTTGGCGCATAGTGGGCGCCTTCGACGCTCAAACCGGCGCCATGGTGGGTTTTGCGCGCTCGTTTTCCGACGGCGTGGCCATTGCGTACCTGGCCGATGTCTACGTCCATGAATCCGCGCGAGGTCAAGCGTTGGGCAAGGCGATGGTAGCGGAAATGGTCGACGGCGGTCCGGGAGCCAACTTCCGCTGGATGCTGCACACCACGGATGCCCATGGACTGTACCGCCAGTTCGGTTTTGAGGAACCTGATGCGAGGTATCTGGAAAGGCGCGAGCAAAGGTAGCACCAGGCCGCGGTTGTTTGACACTTTCAGCAAAGTTCGAAAGGCTTGGGTTGAAGCTTCAACAAATTAGGCCTTGGCCTTGGGAGCTTCACGACAGCCACCCGCTACCCGAAAACGGTGCAAATACATGAACCAGTCCACCCTGACCAACACAGCCCTTACCGTCCTGCGCGTCATCGTCGGCTTCATCTTCGCCGCGCATGGCTGGCAGAAATTCACCGAGTTCACCATCGCCGGCACACAGGCGGCCTTCGGCAAGATGGGCGTACCCGCCGCCGACGTCGTGGCCCCGATCGTGGCAACCATCGAACTTGCAGGAGGCATCGCCCTCATCGCGGGCGTGCTGACACGTGTCTTCGCCGCCCTCCTCGCACTCGACATGCTCGGCGCCCTGTTCCTGGTCCACGCTCCGGCAGGCCTGTTTGCCGACAAGGGTGGGTACGAACTTGTCTTGGCCCTCGCCGCCGCTGCGGCAGCCGTGGCCCTGACCGGCGCCGGACGGATCTCCATCGATTCCGCCGTCTTCGGCCGGCAGGGTTCCAAGCTGGGCATCCTCGCCTAGGCATCGGCCCGTAAAGCGCGGCCGCGCCGGCGACACCCAAGTGCGCTGCTGATGCCAAAACGGGCTGTCGACTCCGGAATCCGGGCGTCGGCAGCCCGTTTGCGTGTCACTGGTTCGTTTGCGCGTCGCTGGTTCGTTTGCGCGTCGCCAGCCCGTCATACAGCGCATCAGCACCCACGCCGTCGATACACTCACGTCATGAGCGAGCTCCCCTCACACTCCGTCACGCTGCGGTTCCTGGCTTCCCCCACCGACGTCGGACACAGCGGGTCCGTCGACGCCGGCACAGTCCTTGAGTGGGTGGACAAGGCGGCGTACGCGGCAGCTGTTGGCTGGTCGAAGTCCTATTGCGTCACGGCATATGTCGGCAACATCCATTTCGCCGACCCCGTGAACAGCGGAGACATGGTCGAGGTGGAAGCGACCATCGTCTACACGGGCCGCTCTTCCATGCACATCCGGACCACCGTGTCCTCCGGCGATCCCAAGGGCGGTCCGGCCACGATGCGCAGCCAGTGCCTGGTGATCTTCGTTGCTGTCGGTCCCGACGGCCGCCCCGTTCCAGTCCCCCAGTTCGAGCCGTCGACGCCGGAGGAAATCGAGCAGCGAGACAACGCCCTCGCGCGGATCGCCGTGCGGGAAAAGATCGTCGAAGCCATGAACGCACAGGAATATACCGACGCCGGCACAGCCGAGCGCGTCGTTCTCCGCTTCATGGCGGCCCCCACTGACGTGAACTGGGGAGGGAAAGTCCACGGCGGCATCGTCATGAAGTGGATCGATGAGGCCGCGTACGTCTGCGCTTCCCGGTACTGCGGCAAGGACACCGTGGCGGTGTTCTCCGGAGGCGTGCGCTTCTACCGCCCGCTCTTGATCGGCGACGTGGTGGAAGTAGAAGCCCGGCTCGTCTACACAGGCCACAAAGGCATGCATATTGCCGTGCATGTGCGCTCCGGAAACCCCAAGAGCCCTGAGATGAACCTGACCACCCACTGCCTCACGGTCATGGTGGCCAGGGACGAAACCGGCACGTCCGTTCCAATCCCGCCCTGGGTGCCGGAAACGGACGAGGACCGGCGCCTTCATGCCCACGCCCGCGAACTGCTGGAAATCCGCGGACGGGCTCCCGGGAACCGGATGCCGGATCATCTGCTCAACGGCGGTTAGGCGTTCTGTCCGGGTCTGGCGCCGCGAAGTCCGGGGCGGGAAGATGTCCTCATGTTGGCTGAGGAACGGTTCAACGCACTGATCGACGAATTCAGGGCTGTCCCGGGTGTGAGCATGCCCGGCGAACCGGGACAGCATGGATTCGGCTCCTCGGCGTTGAAGGTTCACGGCTCGATTTTCGCGATGGTTTCGGGAGGCAGGCTCGTTGTGAAGCTGCCACGAGATCGAGTCAGCGCCCTGATCGGGACCGGAGCCGGGGCGCCGTTCGACGCCGGAAAGGGGCGTGCCATGAAGGAGTGGCTCACGGTTATGGCCGACGATCAGGAGTCATGGCTCGCCCTCGCCCGTGAGGCCCTGGACTTCGTAGGGTCTACGCACCACTGACCAGCACCACTGACCAGCCTGAGGCTAGAACCCGCCACCGCCGCCAGTCTCGCCCGCCATGTTGGCGAAGCGGGAGTAATGCCCTTGGAAGGCAACCACGATGTCCTTGGTGGGACCGTTACGGTGCTTGGCGATGAGGATGTCAGCCTCGCCGGCACGGGGGGATTCTTTGTCGTAGACATCCTCGCGGTGAAGCAGGATGACCATGTCGGCGTCCTGCTCGATGGAGCCGGATTCACGGAGGTCCGAGACCATGGGCCGCTTGTCCTGGCGCTGTTCGGATCCACGGTTGAGCTGCGAGAGCGCGATGACCGGAACCTGCAGCTCCTTGGCCAACAGCTTGAGGGCACGCGAGAATTCGGAGACTTCCTGCTGGCGGGATTCCACCTTCTTGCCGGAGCTCATGAGCTGGAGGTAGTCGAGGATCACCAGTTTGAGGTCGTGCTGCTGCTTCAGGCGGCGGCACTTGGCCCTGATTTCCATGAGGGACATATTGGGGCTGTCATCGATGAACAGCGGAGCATCGTTCATGCGGCCCATCGTGGTGGCGATCTTGGACCACTGCTCGTCCTTGATGGTGCCCTTGCGCAGGTCCTGGAGGCCAATGGTGGCTTCCGCGGACAGCAGGCGCATCGCGATTTCGTTCCGTCCCATTTCCAGGGAGAACATCACGGTGGCGAGGTTGTGCTTGATGGCAGCGGAACGGGCGAAGTCAAGCGCGAACGTGGACTTACCGACGGCGGGGCGCGCGGCGATGACGATCATCTGACCCGGGTGCAGGCCGTGGGTGAGCTCATCGAGTTCATAGAACCCGGTGGGGACACCCGTCATGCCTTCTCCGCGGTGGCCGGATGCCTCGATCTCGTCAACGGTGGATTCCATGACGTCCTTGAGCGCCACGTAATCTTCCGCCGTGCGGCGTTCGGCCACGGCATAGATCTCGGCCTGGGCCTGGTTGACGAGGTCTTCCACCTCGCCGTCCTGGCCGTAGCCCATCTGGACGATCTTGGTGCCGGCGTTGACGAGCCGGCGCAGGACGGCTCGCTCAGCCACGATTTCGGCGTAGTAGCCGGCGTTGGCCGCCGTGGGCACGGTCTGGATGAGCTCGTGCAGGTAGGCAGGGCCGCCGATCCTGTTGATCTCGCCGCGTTTGGTCAGCTCATCGGACACTGTGACGGCATCGGCAGGTTCGCCGCGGCCGTAGAGATCGATGATGGACTCGTAGATCGTCTCGTGGGCGGGGCGGTAGAAGTCATGGCCGCGGACAATTTCCACGACGTCGGCAATGGCGTCCTTGGACAGCATCATGCCGCCGAGAACCGATTGCTCAGCGGGAATGTCCTGGGGAGGTTTGCGGCTGGCGTCCGATGTCCGGCCGCCCTCGATCGAATCCAAGTGCGTAACTGACAAGCCGTCCTCCATTGTGTACCGCGCAGATAACTGTTCCCGGCGGTGCGGTAGGCCAATGCCCAGGTGTGGGTTGCTCCGACCGCGCCGTTTATGCCGGCTGGTCCAAACTGTTCCGTAGGGCACCGACAATTTTGGTTCCCCGAGATTTCCACAACTTATCCACAGACAAGTCCGCGGGCGCGCTGCTTTTCGACGGCACCGAGGTGTAGTCCACAAGAAACAGGGGTTTTCCAAGTACCTAAAGCGGGTACTCAGCCACGTTAGCCCTGCTTTTCCGAGGCACCAAGCCGGGCCTGTGGATAAAGTGTGGAATAAACGCCCCTACTTGTGCACAGTCTGTGCATGACCCTGTGGAAAGAGAATTTCTTTTTCCGGCAAATGGTCCCTGAGCTGGGGAAACGTTGTTCAAGCCATGTGGATCAAAAGTATTTTCTCCAGGGATCATCCACAGGCCGATTCGCTCAATGCGCACCTCTCCCCTCACTCAAGCGCCCCAGGAGGGATAAATATGCCGAAAATGTGATACTCCCCACAATCTCTCCCGGAATTTGACAGCCGGCTCTCAGAAGCTATGCCGTAGCAGGAATGTGCTGTGGATAACCGCGTTCTGACATAAGCTCAAGGTATGGGTTTCACCATTGGGGATGTACTGCTGGTCGCAATGCCCGTTGTCATCCTTGTGGCTGTGATTTGGGCCCTGACGGAGGCATTCAAGCCACGCAACTCAGGGCTGTCCGACGCCGAGCGCTATCAACGTGAGCTGGCCGCCCGCTCGGCAGCCCACCAGGCCGCCCAAGTGCAGGCGGCGACGGCGGCAAGGGCCCGTATCGATGCGTCCACCAGGCCGAGCCAAAACGCGCAGCAGCAGTCGCAGCAGGACAGCCAGTCGCGGGCCGCGCTCAGGGCGCAAGCCGGGGCCAGCCCGGGGGTCGGCCAGGCCGGCTACAACGGCCCCATTCTGCCCAACGGGCAGTTGAATCCACAGTTCGCCCTGCAATTGCAGGGAATGGTCCGCAGTGGGCAGAAAATCCAGGCGATCAAGCTCCTGCGCCAGCAAACCCACTCGGACTTGTTGACCGCCAAGAACTACATAGATCGGCTTTAGCGCATGTCATCCCTACTCATTCCGGTCTTGATCCTGGCGGCCGTCGTCGTCGGCGTGCTGCTGATCAGCCGCGTGCTCTCCCGCCGCTCTGCGGAACTTCGCGGCAATGCCGCCACGGGCAAAGCGGCCGTGGACCCTGTGGAGCTGGCCCGCGAGGCCGCCGCAAAGCTCAGCGAGGATCAACACCGGCAGCTGTATTCCCTGATCGCCCAAGGTCAGGCCATGGCGGCCATCAAGCTGTACCTCAGCGCCACCGGAGAAGGCCTGCGCGCCTCACGGGACGCCGTCGGCGCACTTGCAGCGCACCCGCAGCCCTTCCGCAAGCCCGAGACTGCCCCACAGGACCTCATGCCCGACGACGACGAGCCGGAGCGCTTCCCGTACCGTTACCGGGCAATCGCCAGCAAGGGCGACGTCACGCGTGAGGTGAGCAGCAATATGCTCAATGACGAGATCTACGGACGGATCCGCACCTTGGCCAAGAGCGGCGACGTCGAAGCGGCAGCGTTGGCCTTGACCAAGCATTCCGATATCAGCATGAAGCAGGCCCGGGAGTTCATCGAGCTGCTCGACGACTAGCGCCAGGTGCGGCTCAGCCCGGCTTGCCTAGCGTCCCGCGGTGATCCCCGCGAGGAGTTGCTCAAACGGCAGGGATTCCATGGCGTCCGCCTTGCGGTGCGGCTGCTCGCCGCTCAGGAGCCGGGTCAGCTCGCCGGCCGCGCGGTCCACGCGGACCGATAGCGGCGACGCTCCGTCGTCGGTGTTTCCCCAATCCTGGGGCCCGGCGAAAACGGACGTCTGGGTTATCCGGGTGCGAAGGTAGGTGAAGAGCGGACGCATGGCGTAGTCGAGCACCATTTGGTGCCGGTCGGTGCCGCCCGTGGCGCCGAGAAGAACTGCCTTGCCGTCCAGGGACTTCGGGTCCAGAACGTCGATGAAGGACTTGAACAGCCCGCTGTAGGAGGCGCTGAAGACGGGCGTCACGGCGATGATGCCATCAGAATCCTCGACGCCGGCGATCACATCCGCGAGGCGCGGTGCGGCATAGCCGGTGACGAAGTTGTTGGCGATATCCACGGCCAGGTCCCGGAGTTCGATAACGTCCACCCGCACCTCGTACCCGGCATCGCCCAGCTGGCGCTTGGCCGACGCAGCGAGCTGGTCTGCAAGAAGCCTGCTCGACGACGGTACGCCAAGTCCGGCGGAAAGGACGGTTATGCGGCGGGTCTCCATGGCGATCTCCTGTTGCTGGGCGGTTCGATGGCTTCAAACCAGAGTACATGCGTTTGCATCTATACTCCCAAACTGTGCCCCTGCCCGTTTTATTCCCCTGCTACAGCCGGACGGTTCCCTGGATGCACATGACCGAGCTCCCGCCTACCCAGATGTCGCCGTCTTCCGCTTTGACGTGGATGCGTCCCGCCCGGCCCAGCACCGTACCCTGCGCGGCGACGTATTGTTCCGGCGCCCGGCCGCTGCCGATCAGCCACTGGGCGGCTCCCGCATTGAAGCTTCCAGTCACGGGGTCCTCCACCATGGCGTCTCCCGGAATGAACGTCCGGACCTCGAAATCGACGCCGGCACCCGGTTCATGGGGACCGATCACACCAACCTTCAGCTCCCCCAAAGCCGTAAGGTCCGGCTCGAGGCCAAGGACCTGTTCGGCCGATTCGAGCAGCACACCGATCCATTGCGGGCCGTTGACCAGCCACGAGGCATCCGAGAGTGCGGTTCGGGGCAGGCGGAGTCCGGCGGCCAACTGTTCCATGATTGCTTCGTCCACGGGCCCGAAGCGGGTCAGTGGCGGCGCAGCGAAGGCGAGGCGGCTGCCGTCGAGCTTTACCTTGACCAAGCCTGCGCCGCATTCCTGCACCAGCATCCCTTCCTGCTTAGGCACTCCTCCGGACGCCAGCCAAACATGCGCCGAGCCGAGCGTCGGATGTCCCGCGAAAGGAAATTCCTCGCTGCCGGTGAAGATCCGGACCCGGTAATCGGCCGCAGGATCACTCGGCGGCAGCAGGAAAGTGGTTTCAGACAGGTTGGTCCAGTTTGCAAAGTGCTGCATCTGCTCCGCGCTGAGCCCTTCAGCGTCGACGACGACGGCAAGCGGATTGCCGAGATACGGCACGTCAGTGAAGACATCCACTTGCGAGAAGGGCCTGATGCGCATCGTTTCAAGGTTCACCCCGGCAGGCTATCAAGTTCCACCGGCCACGGCCCCCAGCCCTGTCTTCTTTAGGCGAACTGGCAGCTAATGCCCCTCACGAGGCCGCCAGAGGGCATCTACTGCCAGTTCGCGGGCCCCGAAACCGCGCAAAGCAAAGGACCCCCGCCTCCGGAAACCGGAGACGGGGGTCCTTCAAGCTACGTCAGAGCTTACCGCTGCGTGATGCCCCCTCGAAGCTTCGCAAGTCCCCACCGACTCCCAGCGTTCGCAAGCTCAGGCTGGGACCCTCGTCGGCGTGGCCCCACAGCTTCCAGGGAACCCTGCATCACTTGCTTGCAACGACCTCGAGGTCGATGACAGCGGAAACGTCCTCGTGCAGGCGGACGTTGGCCTGGTACGAACCAAGTGACTTGATGTGGTTCGGCAGTTCAACGTTGCGCTTGTCGATGGAGCCGAGGCCGGCGGCCTCAACTGCAGCAGCGACATCCGCCGGCTTGACGGTGCCGAAGAGACGACCGGACTCGCCGGCCTTCACTACGAGCTTGACCTTCTTGGAAGAAAGCGCAGAAGCCTGGGCCTGTGCAGCTTCAACCGAAGCGTGGGCACGAGCAGCGCGGGCAGCCTTGATGGACTCAACCTGCTTCTCGCCACCCTTGGTCCAGGTCAGAGCGAAGCCGCGGGGCAGCAGGAAGTTACGTGCGTAACCGTCCTTGACCTCGACAACATCGCCAGCAGCACCGAGACCGGTTACTTCGTGGGTCAGAATGAGCTTTGCCATGTTAGTTAATCCCTTCCTTAGCCGCGGCCAGCGCCGGAGTAAGGCAGCAGAGCAACTTCGCGGGCGTTCTTGATTGCCTGGGCGATTTTGCGCTGTTCCTGCACCGTGACGCCAGTGACGCGACGGGCGCGGATCTTTCCGCGGTCGGAGATGAACTTGCGCAGCAATGCTACGTCCTTGTAGTCGATGACAGTGATGTCAGCGGCCTTCAAGGGGTTGGACTTTGGTTTGGGCTTACGGAGTTCAGCCTTAGCCATCGTGGAGCTCCTTTTCTATGGAGCCCGTGGAATGGATCCACGGGATGGTGGTGCTCGACGGCGGTCGCCACCCGGGTGCCTCGCGGCACGTCCGGCGGGTTCCGGCGTCGAACTTTTATGAGTATTTAGAAGGGAGGTTCGGAATCCGGGCCGTTGCCCCATCCACCCGCATTGCTGACGCCCGGGGTAGCCCAGGGGTCTTCCTGCGGTGCGGATTGGCCGCCGCCCCATGTTCCGCCGGAGTTGCCGCCCTGGTTTGCACCAGCGCCGCCACCTCCGAAGCCGCCGCTGTTGTTGCCGCCGCCGAAGCCGCCCTGACCACCCTGACCGCCGGAGCGCTGGGTGCGGTTGACCTTGGCGTTGGCGTAACGCAGGCTCGGGCCGATTTCATCGACTTCGAGCTCGATAACGGTGCGCTTCTCGCCTTCCTTGGTTTCGTAGGAACGGCTCTTCAGGCGGCCGGAAACGATCACGCGCATACCCTTGGTGAGGGATTCGGCGACGTTTTCAGCTGCTTCGCGCCATACCGATGCGCGGAGGAACAGGGTTTCCCCGTCCTTCCATTCATTGGACTGGCGGTCGAAGGTCCGGGGAGTAGACGCGATGGTGAAGTTCGCTACCGCCGAACCTGACGGTGTGAACCGCAGTTCGGGGTCATTGGTGAGATTACCGATGACCGTAATAGTGGTTTCGCCTGCCATCTACTGCCTCCTTGTTCGTTCCTGCGGGGTAAAGAATGAAAGCCTGGAGCTGAAATTACTCAGCAACGACCTTCTGCTCTTCGGGGCGGGTGATCTTGGTGCGCATGATGGTCTCGTTGAGACTCAGCTGGCGGTCAAGTTCCTTGGCGGTTTCCGGCTTGGCGGTGAAGTTCACCACAGCGTAGATACCTTCGGACTTCTTCTTGATGTCGTAAGCGAGGCGACGGCGGCCCCAGATGTCAACCTTTTCGATGGTTCCACCATCGGTGGTGATGACATTGAGGAACTTCTGAAGCGACGGCTCTACGGTACGCTCTTCGACCTCGGGGTCGATGATTACCATCAATTCGTAAGGACGCATATGTGAACCCACCTCCTTTGGGCTAAGCGGTTACGGCATTTCCGTAACAGGAGGTTCATTTGCGATGAACAGTGCTGCTGACCGCTTCCAGAAGCGGAAGCAGGGCGCAGCACAGACTTCAATATCTTAGTCCATTTCCCGCCTCTAAGCCTATTCGGCGTGTCGGCAAGGTGGAATGAGCGGCGGCGCATATGTGGAAAACCCAGGTATGTGGATAACTCCCGCGGAACCGGCGCGCCAGCCTCAGGCAGACTGAACTCATGACCATCCTCAAATCCGTCGCACTCTTTGTCCTCGCGGCCGTCGCCGAGATCGGCGGGGCGTGGCTCGTGTGGCAATCAGTCAGGGAAGCCAAACCGTGGTGGTGGGCTGGCCTTGGGATCGTGGCCCTCGGCATCTACGGGTTCGTGGCGGCGTTCCAGCCTGACGCACACTTCGGCCGTGTCCTCGCAGCATATGGAGGGGTGTTCATCGCCGGATCATTGGCTTGGGGAATGCTCATGGACGGTTTCCGCCCGGATCGTTGGGACGTCATCGGCGCCATGATCTGCATCCTGGGCGTCGCCGTCATCATGTTCGCGCCCCGGCCGGTCAGCTAAGCCGGCAAGGCAGCTAAGCCGTCACGCTGCGCAACTTTCTGGACCGTCCGACGTCGGGATCACCCGGTTTTCCGCGGCGCAGTTCCACGCCGGACGCTAAAAGTCTGCGTGGCGTGACGCCGGGGCCGGCCAACCCCCGTGCCATGATCTGACTATGAACGCCGCAGCAAAGAACCAACATCCGAAGTCTGCCCGTGCCAAACGTTCCCGATTGCGATTCGGGCTGATGATCCTCACCGGCATCGCTGCCGCGGTGGCGACCGGGATCTGGGGTCAGTGGATTTACGCACCCGCCGCGGGCTGGGCGGTTGCAGCGGTGGTCTACAACGTTTTCGTGTGGACAGTCATCACCCCGATGAAGGCCGATCAGACGAGAAGCCACGCCACGGAAGAGGATCCGCGGCGCTCCACCGCCGACCTTCTCATCCTGTGTGCCGCGATCGGTTCCCTGGCAGCCGTCGTGCTGGTGATGATCGGCGCCAAGGATGCGCACGGATTCGACAAATTCATGCTCGCCTTGCTGGCCCTCGTTGGTGCAGCGGCCTCGTGGCTACTGGTCCACACCCTCTTCACCTTGCGTTATGCCGAGGTGTACTACACGTCCGATCCACCCCAAGGCATCGAGTTCAACCAAAAAGAACCGCCGCAATACACGGATTTCGCGTACATGGCATTCAGTCTGGGGATGACCTACCAAGTCTCGGACACGTCGATCACCACCAGGGCAATGCGGTCCGCTGCTTTGCGGCACAGCCTGCTCGCCTACGTTTTCGGCGTCGGGATTCTGGCCACCACGATCAACCTCGTGGTGAGCCTCGCATCCTGAGCTAGATCGCTGTTCGGAAGAACAACTCCGCCACCGTGGCCAAATGGCGCGGGTCTTCAACGCCACATAGCTCGCGTGCCGAGTGCATCGACAAAAGGGGCACGCCGACGTCGACCGTCCGGATCCCCAGGCGGGTAGCCGTCAGTGGACCGATGGTAGAGCCGCACGGGACGTCGTTGTTGGAGACGAACTCCTGGTAGGGGATGCCCGCCTCGCCGCAGAGCCGGGCCCAGAAGGCCGCGCCGGTGGCGTCCGTGGCGTAACGCTGGTTGGCGTTGATTTTGAGGAGCGGTCCGCCATTGAGGATGGGCCGGTTGGTGGGATCGTGCCGCTCCGGGTAGTTGGGGTGGACGGCGTGGCCGGCATCCGCGGAAACACAGAACGACGCCGACAACGCCTGGCGCCATTGACTCACGGTGGCGCCGAATCCGTCAGAGATCCGGGTGAGGATGTCTTCGAGGATGGGTCCGCAGGCCCCGGAGCGCGAGGCCGAGCCGATTTCTTCGTGGTCGAAGGCCGCCAGGACGGCAATGGGGCCGGCGGTCGGCGCACCCGCGGTTGCGTGCGCGATGAGTGCCGCAAGCCCTGCGTGGGTTGAAGAGAGGTTGTCGAGCCGTCCTGAAGCGAAGAACTCGCCCTTGGCACCGAACTGCTCAGGCGCCTGGGTGTCCGCGACGACGATGTCGTAGCCGCCGATCTGGGCCGGATCCACGGAAGCCCCGGACACGGAGTCCGCCAGGATTGCCAGGACGTCCGCGGAACCGGGATCGCCGAGGCCGAATACCGGGTTCATGTGCTGTTGCTTGTCGAGCGTGAGGCCGTCATTGACAGCCCGGTCCAGGTGGATGGCCAACTGCGGGAAGCGGAGGAGCGGTCCGGTAGCTGTGAGGTGCTGGGTGCCGTACAGCATCACGAGCCGGCCCGCGAGCCGAAGCTCACGATCCAGCCAGGAGTTCAACAAAGGGCCGCCGTAGACCTCCACGCCGGCCTGGAGCCAGCCGAACTTGCCTGTCGTCGGCTTGGGCTTGAGCTTGAAGGACGGAGAATCCGTGTGGGCGCCAAGGATGTTGAACGCCGTAGTCGGAGTTGCGCCTTCGGGCGTCACCCAAGCAATGAGGGCGCCATCCCGGATCACGTAGAAGCGGCCAGCCCCGCCCTCCCATGGCAGAAGTTCATCAAGGGCCGTGAAACCTGCCGCATCGAGGCGGCGCGCGGCCTCGTGTACGGCGTGGAAGCTCGACGGCGATGCGCTCACATACGCGCCAAGGTCCTGGATGTGTGCTGCAGCGGAGTTCGAAGGCATGGCTTCGAGTCTAGCCGCGGCCGCTGACGACGCCGTTTCGGATCGGCGACGCGCAAACGGATCAGCGACCACTGCATCCGGGCATCCCTGGTCCGTTTGCGAGGCGCGAGGCAGTATCCGCGTCGCTAGTAATCCGGGTTGCTCGGGATCACGAGTCCTGTTTCGTAGGCGTAGACCACCACTTGGACCCTGTCGCGCAAGTGCAGCTTGGTGAGGATCCGCCGGACGTGGGTCTTGACCGTTGCCTCGGAAAGAAAGAACTTGTGGGCGATTTCCGCGTTGGACAGCCCTCCCGCGATAGCCTCCAGCATCTCGGTTTCGCGGGGCGTCAATTCTTCGAGCAGCGGATCGCGGGCCTGGGCTGTGGCCTGGCCGGGCACGCGACCCCCGCGGACGTAGGTCTCCAGGAGCCGCTGGGTGACCCTCGGAGCCACCACGGCGTCGCCGCTGGCCACGAGCCGGACGCCCTGGACCAACTCCGCAGGCGCAACATCCTTCAGCAGGAACGCGGAGGCCCCTGCCTGAAGGCCTGAGAAGGCATATTCATCGAGGTCGAAAGTAGTCAGGATGATGATCCTGGCGTTTGACGCCGAGGCCGTGATCCGCCGTGTGGCTTCAATTCCATCCACGGCAGGCATCCGGACGTCCATGAGCACCACGTCCGGTTCCAGTTCCTCGACCTTCCGGACTGCTTCGGCGCCGTCGGAGGCTTCGCCTACGACCTCGAGATCGTCTTCGCCTTCCAGGATCAGTCGAAATCCCATGCGCAGCAAGGGCTGGTCGTCCACCAGCAGAACCCTGATGGGAGCATTGTCAGTCATGATTTCCCCTTGTCGCCATTCCAGTTCAGCTCCGCATGAACGCGCCACCCGCCGTGTATTCCAGGACCGGCATCCACCGTTCCAGCATAGATTCCCGCACGTTCACGCATCCCCGCGATGCCTTGGCCCGTTCCCAGGACCGCCTCTTCGGTGCCCGGATCCCGGGAGCCCCGGCCGTCGTCGAGCACTTCAATGGTGACCGAGTCGCCCTCCCGCACGATCCTCACATCCACTTGGCTCGAGGAACGGCCGTACCTGAGCACGTTTGTCAGGGATTCCTGCACGATCCGGTAGACGGTGAGCTGGAACGCCGGGTCTTCAGGAAGGGCAGGTCCCGTGTGCGAATAGTGCAACGGCAGCCCTGCCGTCCGGAATCCATCGAGCAGCTTGCTTAGGTCGTGCCCGGAAACCAGGGGCTCCAAAGGAGCAGGACGTGCAGAGTCTTCCCGCAGCACGCCGAGGACGCGGCGCATGTCGGCCAACGCAGTCCGGCCCGTGCGGGAGAGTTCGCTAAGCACCTCACCCGCGCGCTCCGGATCCTTCTTGACCACAACGGCGGCGCCGTCCGAGAGGCTGATCATGACTGTGAGGGAGTGGGCCACGACGTCGTGCATCTCCCTGGCGATCCGGTTGCGTTCGGTGACGGAACCCAAGCGGGCCGTGCGTGCTGCCCAGGCCCTGATTTCGCTCTCATGCTCGCGGCGCTGCCGCACCGAAATGCCGATGCCGGTGGCGATGAGGTTGGACAACAAAATGCTGGCCGCGGCGGCGATGTTGCTGATGAGGTGGAAGTTCTCCGGAATCGCCTCTCCGTTGGATGGGGTCGCCGGGCTGGTCCACATGAACAGGTACACGAGGGTCAGCGGCAGGCTCGCCGCGCCAAACACCGTCAACGCGAAGGTCCTAGTCTTCGCCACGGCCACCGCATACAGCGCAAACCACAGTCCCGCGGAGACGTTCGAACCCCAGGGATTCAGCAGCGTCACGGCAACTTCGAGGACCGCAGCGGCCGCAGTGACACTGAGCGGATTGCGGCGTCGAAGGAACAGGATGGCGGCAATGGCGACGAGCAGCAGGGCGGCGAACCACTTGCCGTCCAGGATGCAGCTGATGAACGTGGGCAATGCCAACAGCGAATAGCAAAGCACCACCACCGCGTCCATGACCCGCGGGTGCTCAAAGAGATAGCGGCGGAACCTGCCACGGCGGCGCAGCGTGATTTCAGCAAAGGACGCGTCGGCCACGTGGGCCGACGCGTCCTGTGCTGGCAACTCTTCACTCATGGCTTGAGCCTAGTGGCCTTGCCTGGAGTGGGTGTCCTGGATTCCGAATCAGTCGATCGCGAATCAGACGTCGCGCTTCTTGAGCACAATGAGGGCAGGAACCATGAACAAGATGACGTAGCCAAGGAACACGAGGCCGCCCGCCCATGAATCCAGGGTGCCGTCTACGTGGCCGATCGACAACAAGCGGCCGCCGGCCTCACTGGGCAGGTACTGGGGGACGTACTTCCAGAAGTCTCCGGGTGCGAGGCCGAGGAATTGGCCGGCGAACGGGAGGACGAACATGATGCCCACCAGGACAGTGATGCCGCCGGCCGGGTTCTTCAGCAGTGTTCCGAGCGAGAGGCCGATCAGCGCGACCCCGGAGACGTAAAGGCCGCCGGTGAAAACGCTGTAGAGGACACCGTCCGTGTTCCATCCGAGGTCAAGGCCAAAGTTGGCGAACATGGGCGACGCCACCAGGAAGGTCACGACGCCGGCCACTACCGAAAGGACATACGAGACCACAACCAAGACAACGGCTTTGGCGCCGAAGGTGGAGAGCCGTCCCGGACCCGCGTTCATAGTTGACCGGATCATGCCGGTGGCGTACTCAGAGGCAATGAAGAGTACGGCCAGGGAACCCATGACGAGGATGCCGATGTTGAGTCCGGCGTTCGGCAGGTTGTAAAGATCGAATCCCGAACCTGGCGGGAAGGAGGCTACAGCTTGCTGCACCGTTTCCTTATGACCCTGCCGGCCGACTTCGACCATCTGGTTGATGAAGTTCCAGCGGACCAGGGCGGACAGCAGGCCGATGCCGACAATGGCCACGAAGGTCAGGACCAACAGGAGCTTGGTGCTCATGAGGGTCCGGAACTTGATGGATTCGGAGTTCAGTACCCGGAGGAACGTGACGCCACCGGTCCCGGCTGACGGGATCGCATGTTTCTTGCTGATGGTAGTGGTGCTCATGACTGGATCCCTTCCATGGTGGCAGCGGATGTGGCGCCGACGGCGGCGGGGCTTCCGTCCAGGGGCCCGCCTGCTGCTGCCGGTCCGCCGGTGATGTGCGAGTGGTATTCCACTTCGTCCTTGGTCAGCTGGAAGTAGGCTTCTTCCAGCGACGACGTGAGCGGAGTGAGCTCGTAAACGAGTACCCGGTTGTCGAGGGCGAGCTCGGCGATGCGGAGCGGCTCCACTCCGTACACTTCCAAGGTTTCACGTTCGTTCTGCTCCACCCGGACACCGTCGCGGGCCAGCAACTCGGACAAGCGCGTTGTCTCCGAGGTACGGACCAAAGTGCGCTTGCGGGACTGGCTCTCAATCAGCGCATCCACCGTGGTGTCGGCAATGATCCTGCCGCGACCGATCACAATGAGGTGGTCCGCGGTCTGGGCCATCTCGGACATGAGGTGGCTGGAAATGAAGATGGTCTTGCCCTGGCTTGCCAGGTAGCGTGCAAGGTTCCTGACCCACTGGACGCCCTCGGGATCCAGTCCGTTGACCGGTTCGTCGAGGATGAGCGTCTGGGGGTCACCCAGCAGCGCGTTGGCGATGCCAAGCCGCTGGCCCATGCCGAGGGAGAAACCTCCGGCTTTCTTCTTGGCAACCGCGGTGAGGCCTGTCATCTCGATGACTTCTTCAACGCGCGAGTTCGGAATCCCGTGGGTTGCGGCCATGGCGCGCAGGTGGTTGTACGCGCTGCGGCTGGTGTGCACCGCCTTGGCATCGAGCAGCGCTCCCACTTGGTGGAGCGGGTCTTTGTGCTGGGAGTAATGCTTGCCGTTGACGATGACGTCGCCCGAGGTCGGGCGGTCGAGACCCATGATCATGCGCATGGTGGTGGACTTGCCGGCGCCGTTCGGGCCAAGGAAGCCCGTGACTTTCCCGGGCTGTACGGTGAAGCTGATTCCGTCCACGGCTGTCTTTGCGCCGTAGACCTTCCTCAAGCCTGTTGCCTCAATCATGGAAGCGTTCCCTCCGCTTGCTGCAGCTATGTGGTGACTGTAGGTACAACGCTAGCCACCGGCACGGCGGAATTCGCCGGTCTCAGGGATGATTCAGGGGCCGGTCAGGGTAGTCCCTATGGATGATGCCGGCCGGGCCAGGTCTTCCCGACGCTAGGAAACTCTAGTAAAGCGGCGAATACACCCGCAGCGCCCGGCGCTTTACGGTGAACTCCGCGGTTCGCACACCAGGCAATGGCTCGCCGTCGACCGCTATCACTAGCGGTTCTCCGATCGCCTCGATACTGAGCTCCGCAGCCTCACTGAGGTGGGTCACCTTGGAGGTACCCACCGTTCCGGTAAGGACCGCCCACAGCAGACGAAGCCGCGCAAAAGGCTCATCGGCCGTGACCATGCGGATGTCCAACACGCCGTCGTCAAGCACAGGACGCGTCAGCGGCGCCAGGTCGCGCGGGTAGTAGCGGCCACGGCCCAGGTAGAGGATCCACAACTTGTGGGGGACGCCGTTGATCCGGAGGGTGGTCGGCGTTGCCGCGCCGAAGGTGCGCAGGCCTGCGACGAGTCCCGCGAGGGGCTTCCCCAGGGCGGGCTGCAGCCGTTCGCGTCGCCGCACGAGGTTGGGGTAGACACCGATGCTTGCCGTATTGAGCATGATGAACTCGGTGGTCTCGTCCTTGCCATCGACGCCGCGGCCCGCGCTCACATGGCCCAGGTCTGTCCATGCTGCTGCTCCCGTTTTGGCGGCCTGTAGGGCCCCTTCCAGCGATCGGGCGTCTACGTCACGTGCGAAATGGTTCAGCGTTCCGCCGGGCAGCACCAGTAAGGGCAACGAGTGCTCGACGGCGGCCGCCGCGGCAGTGCCGACCGTTCCGTCGCCGCCCCACACGCCTAAGGCCTTCGTCCCGGGCCGCCCTGCTGCGGCCCGGATTTCTGCAACCACGTCATCACCATCGGAAATCAGGCTTATATGCGACTTGGGGAATATTTCGCGAAGCTGCGTCTCGGTGTCCGGCGAGTAGGAACCGCCGAGGGCGTTGACCGCAATGCTTAGCCCCTCGCCGTCGCCGACTGCGGGGGCATCGGCCGGTGAACGGTCCGTTGCGGGAACCGGGGGCCGGGCCGGCCACCACTTTCGCGTCAGCAGGGCCGCTCCGGCGCCGATCGCCGAGCCGAGCACGACGTCGGAGGGCCAGTGGGCGCCGGTATGAACCCGGGAATACGCCACGCCCGCCGCTACCGGAGCCAGAACTGCACCAAGGCGGGGACTCACCAGCGCGACGCCAAGAGTGAATGCAACGGCGGATGCCGAGTGACCGGAAGGCATCGAGGAACTGGTGGGCTGCGGGTTGACAAAGCGGAAAGCCGGCAGGAGCTCGGGCAATGGCCGCGTCCGCGGAAGAAGCGTCTTGAAACCGAGATTGGTGACGGCCGACGCAACGCCAAGGGCCAGGAGTCCGTGGATCGCCGCGTTTCGGGGTTTACCGGGAAATGCCGCGCAAACGCCAGCGATAGCAAACCAGAGCTTGCCCTTGGTAGCGGCCTCCGAGAGGTTTTTCAGAACGGCGTCATGCGAGCCCTCCGGCCACCGCGAGACCGCTCGGACCGCCGCCCGATCTAGTCCCGTTATCCGGCCTGAGCCCCATCGCAGCATGCCTCGCATTCCACCAGACTATCGGCGGGCTGGTTAGGATGGGGGATACTCACCGTCGTTACCCCTCGCAAGCTCGAGGGAATCGGCACGCCGCGCCGGGCGTCACATAGGGTAAACCATCAGGTAGCACTCGGTCTTCTCCAAGAGAGCGATCATAGTCTTCGGGCATGCTCTCAAAGCCTCAACTCATCAACAGCGGCATCGGGGTGGCCGTTATCGGCATTGCCGCCGGCGCCTTCTTCGTGCTGAACGGCGTGCCGCAAACGGCCGCCGACACCACCGCCCGCACCGTCGCGGTCAGCGCAGCGGACCTCGCCGCCGTCTCTACGGCGAGCGGAAACGTCTCGCCCGCAAGCACCACGGTCATCAACGCGCAGAACTGCACCGGGCCCATCGCCACTGTTTCCGCCGTGACCGGTCAGCAAGTCACGGCCGGGCAGGTGCTGGTGACCATTGATCCGACGAACGCCCAGAACGCCCTGGCCGTCGCCCAGGCCCAACTGGATTCCGCCGCCGCGCAGGCAAACCAACAGCAGGCCTCAGCCAGCAACCAGGTAGCTTCTGCGAATCAGAGCCTGGCCAACGCCCAACAAACGGCCAACCTGGACGCGAGCCAGCAAGCCAGTGCCGTGGCCGCCGCGCAGACAGCCGTGAACAATGACAATGCGACTGTCGCTGCGGCTCAGACCGCTGCCAGCGCCCAGCCCAGCAGCCAGCCGGCCCAGAACGCACTCAATACGGCACAGGCCCAGCTGGCGAAGGACAACCAGGCACTGACCCAAGCCGTCAACCAGCAAGCCAGTTCGGCCCTCAAGGACAAAGAGCAGATCGCCTCGGCTGCGACGGCCCTGAATTCCGCCCAAAGCGGTGGCGGCGCCACATCCAATACGACGTCGGCCCAGATTGCCGTCGACACCGCAACCAAGAACCTGGCGTCCTGCTCACTCGCGGCCCCGGTTTCAGGAACGGTCACCGCTGTGAACGCCGTCGTCGGAGGCAATGCCGGCAGCAGCTCCGGCTCATCCGGGTCCTCGGCTTCCGGTTCTTCTGGAGCTTCCGGTTCCTCCAGCAGCTCTTCCACAAGCGCGGCGAGCACATCGTCCTCCGGACTGATCACCATCAGCGACACCGCGCATCTGCAGGTCATCGCCAACTTCGCCGAATCCGACATTGCCGCCATGAAGACCGGCGACTCCGCCACCTTCACCTTCCCGGCGCTCAAGACCGACCCCTCCGCGGCACCCGTCACCGGAACCATCACGGCAATCGCCCAGAACGCCACAACCACGAACAACGTGGTCAGCTACCCCGTGACGATCTCCATCAAGAACCCCCCGGCTGCCCTCCGGCTGGGCCAGAGCGCAAACATCTCCGTGACGACGGCGACCGCCAAGAGCGCTTTGACGGTGCCTTCGCTGGCCATCACCACCACGGGAACCAAGCAGACCGTCAACGTGATGAAGAACGGGACCTCGACGGCGGTGACCATCACCACCGGGATCACGGACAATGGCCGCACCCAGGTGCTCGCCGGACTCAGCGCGGGCGATCAGATTGAACTCCCGGCCATCTCCTCCACCCTGGACACCACCGGCACTACCGGACGGACCGGGACGGGCGGACTTGGCGGTACGGGCGGATTCGGTGGCACGGGTGGCGCCGGAGTTACGGGCGGCACCGGTGGCACCCGCGGAAATGGCGGGTAAGCAGCCGTGAACGACGCTGTCATCCAACTGGACTCCGTGAGCAAGATCTATGGCAAAGGGGAGGCCGAAGTACGGGCACTCGATTCCGTCAGCATCTCCATTGACCGGGGCGACTTCGTGGCCATCATCGGCGCCTCGGGCTCCGGAAAGTCCACGATGATGAACATCATCGGCTGCCTCGACGGCGCCACCCAGGGGACTTATCACCTGGACGGCATCGATACCGGGACCCTGGACGAATTCCAGCTCGCGCAGATCCGCAACCGGAAAATCGGCTTCGTCTTCCAGAATTTCAACCTGATACCGCGTACGCGGGCCGTGGACAACGTCTCCATGCCCCTCGCTTACGCAAAGGTACACCGCAAGGAACGGCGCGAGCGGGCCTTGGAAGTGCTCGATTCCGTGGGTTTGGCGGAGCGGGCCGACCACAAGCCTTCGCAGCTCTCCGGCGGACAGCAGCAGCGTGTTGCCATCGCCCGGGCGCTCGTGACCAACCCGGTGCTGCTGCTGGCCGACGAGCCGACGGGTGCACTGGACACCAAGTCCTCACACGAAATCCTGGATCTCTTCGAGTCCTTGCACGCCAACGGCCGGACCATTGTGATGATCACCCACGAGGCCGACGTCGCGGCGCGGGCCAACCGCGTGGTGCGCTTCCAGGACGGGCACATCATTGAGGACCACCGGATCCGTGCCGTTAATGCGCACCCTGTAGCGACGGCGGTGCCGGCATGATGATCGCCGAATCAGTTCGCTTCGCCTTGACCGGGGTGATGGCCAACAAGATGCGCTCCATCCTCACCACTCTGGGCATCTTGATCGGCATCGCATCCGTCATCATCCTGCTGGCCGTGGGAGCCGGAACCTCCAACGCCATCAAGGCCCAGATCGGCAAGCTGGGAACCAACGTGCTCACTGTGAGCCGCCAGACGACGGCGGGCGGCCGCGCCGCGGGCGGCGGGCAAGCCGTCACCGGTCCGCGGTCCCGCGGCACCAACCTCACGCTGCAGGACATGGCCGCGCTGACGGATCCTGTCATGGCCCCCGACGTCGCCGCGACGGCTCCGGTGGTCACGGCACAGAACGTCACGGGTACTTACGAGGACGCAACCCACGCGGTCGCAACGTTCGTGGGGACCACGCCGTCGTACTTTTCCATTTCGAACGACACCCTCGCGGCGGGGTCCTACTTCAGCGACGGTGACGCAAGCAGCGGCACCGCAGTGGCCGTGATCGGCAATACCGTGGCGCAGGACCTGGTGGGCAGCTCGGTGACCTCGGCCGTGGGGCAGACGATCGCCCTCAACGGCCAGAACTTCGTGGTCTCCGGCGTCCTGGCCCAAAAGGGATCCTCGGGCCTGAACGATCCAGACGACATTGTGGTGATCCCCTACAGTGCGGCCCAGGACAAGTTCACCGGATACTCGCCCTCCCTCGCCTCCATCACTGTCCAGGCGAAGTCAGCGGACGTCATGAACCAGGCCCAGAACGAGGTTCAGATGATCCTCGATGCCAGGCACAACGTCACCTCCGCCAACCGTGACTACCAAGTGCGGAACCAGGCGCAAATCCTCACGACGGCCACCACCACCACGGCCACACTGACCATCCTTTTGGGCGCCGTGGCAGGCATTTCGCTCCTGGTGGGCGGAATCGGCGTTATGAACATCATGCTCGTCACGGTCACCGAACGTACCCGCGAAATCGGCATCCGCAAGGCGATCGGAGCCTCGCGGGGCAGCATCGTGAGCCAGTTCCTGATCGAATCGCTCATCATTTCGCTGATCGGCGGGGTCCTGGGAATTGCCGCGGGCTACATCGGCAGCGCCTTCCCCCTGCTCGGAACGCAACCCGAAGTCCAGTGGTGGACCGTGTGGCTGTCGTTCCTCGTATCCGCGGCGATCGGTCTGATTTTCGGAATCTACCCTGCCAACAAGGCAGCGAAACTGCGGCCGATCGACGCCCTGCGGTACGAATAACCGCCCACAGTTCCACCTCCAGCAACTAAAAGAAACAGCCAACAGGAGATCCACAAATGTCCTATTCAGCACCGGAGCCCGGCCCCACGAACCAGCCGGAGCCCCAGCAGCCCTACACGCAACAGCCCTACGCCGGACAGCCGACAGCGGTCCTGCAAGCCACCGGCCAGGAACCTACCGGCCAGGGTTGGGGCCAACCCCAGACGCCGGAACCGTTCGTGCCCAAGAAGCGCTTCAAGATGGGTCGCCTGACGCAGATCCTCCTTGCAGTGCTGCTGGTTGCCGTCGGATTCTTTGCCGGCGTCGGCGTCACCAAGCTCATGGATGCCGGCCAGGCCCGTCCCGGCCGCGGCCAGTTCCAGAACTTCAACGGCCAGGGCGGCCAAGGCCGGAACCGGCAAAGCGGCGCTCCGACCAACGGGGCATCGCCGAGCGCAGTTCCTTCGGCTCCCGCCACCTCGGCGCCGTAACCACCCAACTGACTCGCAGTTGTTGTCGTTCTGAGCCTTCAAAACGACAACAACTGCGTGGGCCCACGCCGCCAGGGTTCCCTGGCCGAGCTTGCGAGGCGAGGGTGGCGGTGGGGATCAGTTGCCCTTAACCAGGGGCTTCGCGGCGCCGGCCAGCCACAGTGCGATCAGGATCGGCGCCCCGATGGCAAGCAGGGCCATGTGGATGCCGGTGTGGTCACCTAGGTATCCCAGAAGCGGCGGGCCCGCGAGAAACGCCACATAGCCGATTGTCGAGACCACCGAGACGCGCGCGGCTGCGTGTTTTGGATCATCGGCAGCAGCGGACATGCCCATCGGGAAGGCCAAGGCTGCGCCGATACCCCACAGGGCCGCACCCACCCCGGCAAGGATGAGGTTGCCCGCGAAAACGAAGAGAGCCAGCCCCACTGCTGCGGCGGCCATGCTGACCCGCAGCACGGCTACGCGTCCGAACCTGTCGATCGCACGGCCGCCAAGGAAACGCATCAGGGTCATCGCCGCCACGAAGAGCGCAAACAAAAGAGCGCCTGCCGATTCGGAAGTATTCAAGCCATCCACCGAGGCCTTGGCGATCCAGTCGTTTCCGGCCCCTTCCGTGAGGGTCGCTCCCAGCACCACCACACCGATCAACAGGGTGCGGGAGTCCCGCCAAGCCGACGGACCCTTGACAGGGGGCGCGCCGCCGTCGGGCATTGTTCCTGTGGCTTCGTGGGGCATGAAGTAACGCGGCGCCGTCAAAGTGAGAAGGACCACGACGCCGGCAATCACCAGCAGGTGCTCCGGAAGTCCAACGCCGATCTCGGACAGCCACGCGCCAACCAGCGCACCCACAAAGGCACCCCCGCTAAAAGCGGCGTGGAACTGCGGCATGATGGTGCGCCCGAGCCGGTGTTCGACGTCGGCCCCTTCGATATTCTGCGACACATCCCACAGGCCGACCCCCACACCGAAGAAAAACAGCGCCAGCGCGGTGGCGGCCACGGATCCGGCCATCAAGGAGAAGGCGATAGCCGCTCCGGCGGAGGCGGCCAGGAGCCCCGCGGCGCGGACGGTATTGGCCGTGCCGATCCTGCCTACAATCCAGCCCGCAGAGGGCAGCGCCACAAGGGACCCGACGGCGGTGCACAGCAGGAGTGTGCCCATCTGTCCGGACGTCAGGTGCAGGGTCTGGGTGACGGCGGGTATGCGGGCCGCCCAGCTGGCAAAGACGAGCCCGTTCATGCCAAAAACCAGGAAAGTGGCGATTGCCGCTGCTTTGACGTTCGGAGCGGTTCGGGTGCTGGTGGTCATACGATCACAACTTCCACGGAGAGATTTTCAAGTAAGGTGCGTTCTTCGGTGCTTGGATTTCGGTCCGTCACAATGACATCTACCGCGTCCATGGCTGCAACCAAGGCCACGGCCTGTGCATTCCATTTACTTCCAGTACAGGCCACGATCACCCGCCCCGCCGATTCCAGGCCTGCCCGCTTGATCGCGGCGTCCTCGAGATCGTGAGCCAACAGGCCGTCCTTAAGGTTGATGGCACACGGCGTCACGACGGCGGCGTCAAAGCGCAAGGAGCGGATGTTGGCCTCTGCCATCGGTCCCCGGAATGACTGCTCGCCGGGAACCAGGCTGCCACCGGCCAACAGGAGACCCGGACGCCGCCCAGAGGGAAGGTCCGTCGCCAGGAATTCCACCGCGCGAAGGGACATCGGCATGATGGTCAATTCCCGCGGCGCGAGCCGGCGCGCGATCTCCGTTGCCGTGGAACCGCTGTCCAGCCACACGTGATCGCGGTCGCGGAGCAACCGTTCGACGGCGACGGCGATTCTTTCCTTGGCGTCCTGGTCCTCCAGTTCGCGCTGCCCATAGCCGGGGTTGTCGCCGCGGTCCACGAGGCTGCGGGCGCCCCCATGCACCCGGCGGAGGACACCGTGGGACGCGAGGATTTCCAGGTCGCGTCGAATAGTGGCCCCCGATGCTCCGCATTCGGCAACGAGTTCGTCAACGGTGATCTCTTCGCGCTTGCGCAGCAGCTCGCCAATGAGCCGGTGGCGGTCAACAGTCCTCATGCTCATATGCTATCCGGAAATGATCATCTAATCATCCTTGGTGATCATATGGGCGCCTGGGCGCGGGAACTTAGGCGCCGAAGGCGCCCCGCGTGCCGAACGGCTCAGACGCTCGCTCACTTTTGAGGCGTTTCAGGCCGACGCTCGCTCACTAGAGGTGAGCGAGCGTTCCGTGGCGACCCGTCATAGGTGAGCGAGCGTTCCGAAAAAACGCACCAAAGGGGAGCGAGCGTCTTAGGCCGGGAACGCCGTCGCGCGCGGCCGGAGTCTGCTGGAAGTCAGCGCGCCCGCTCTACCCGGGACTCGTCCCAGACGGGCTCGGCGGATTCGTAGACTTTGCCGTCGGATCCGAAGACGAGGAAACGGTCGAAGGACTTCGCGAACCAACGGTCGTGCGTGACGGCCAGGACCGTGCCCTCGAACGCGTCGATCGCGCGTTCCAAGGCCTCGCCCGAGTGCAGGTCCAGGTTGTCCGTGGGTTCGTCCAGAAGCAGGAGCGTGGCGCCGGACAGCTGGAGGAGCAGGATCTGGAAACGCGCCTGTTGCCCGCCGGAGAGCGACTCGTACTTCTGCTCGGCCGAGCCCACCAGCCCGTAGGAGTCGAGCGCGCCGGAAGCGGCCTCGCGGCCCAGCCCGGAACGGTGTTCGTCACCCCGGTGCAGGATGTCCAGGAGCGTCCGGCCCAGGAGGTCCGGACGGGAATGGGTCTGCGCGAAGAATCCGGGCCGGATCCTGGCACCCAGTTTCACGGTGCCTTCGTGCGGAACTTCAGCGATTTCGACGTCGGAAACCGGCAAATGCTCGCGCTCCGGGTCGGTGCCGCCTGCAGCGAGGAGCCGCAGGAAGTGGCTCTTGCCCGAACCATTGGAACCGAGCACGCCCACGCGGTCCCCGAACCAGATCTCGGTGGAGAACGGCTTCATCAGGCCCGTGAGTTCAAGCTTTTCAGCCACCACGGCGCGTTTGGCCGTGCGGCCTCCCTTGAGGCGCATGTGCACGTTCTGCTCCAGCGGCAGGGCTTCAGGCGGTCCGGCCTCGAGGAACTTGGCGAGTCGTGTTTGAGCGGCCTGGTACTTGTTAGCCATGTCCGAGCGGAATGCAGCCTTGGTCTTGTACATGATGACGAGTTCCTTGAGCTTCAGGTGCTCCTCGTCCCAGCGCTTGCGCAGTTCCTCGAAGCGCGCGTTGCGGTCGATACGCGCTTCCACATAGGTGCCGAAACTCCCGCCGTGCACCCAGGCACCGGCCCCGTTGATGCCGGGCTCAAGGGTCACGATGCGGCCCGCGGCGTTGTTGAGCAGCTCGCGGTCGTGGCTGATGAAGAAGACCGTCTTCTTGGATTCGTTGAGCTTGCTTTCGAGCCAACGCTTGCCTGGAACGTCGAGGTAGTTGTCCGGTTCGTCGAGCAGCAGGAGCTGATCCGGCCCGGAGAACAGGGCCTCAAGCACCAGCCGCTTCTGCTCGCCTCCCGAAAGGCTCGACGCCGGTCGGTGCTGTGCGCGGTCAAAGGGGATGCCGAGCGCGGCCATGCAGACCTCGTCCCAGACGGTCTCGACGTCGTATCCTCCGGCGTCTCCCCAGTCCACGATCGCTTGGGCGTACCGCATCTGGGTTGGCTCGTCGTCGTGCTCCATCATGGCGAGCTCGGCGTCCTCGACCGCCTTGGCGGCCGCGGCGAGGGCCGGCGGCGCGGCGGAAACGAGCAGGTCACGCACGGTGGAATCATCGCGGACCTGCCCGACGAACTGTCGCATGATGCCCATGGTGCCGGAACGGCCCACCACTCCTTCGTCAGGCGTGAGATCGCCGGCGATGATCTTGAACAGGGTGGTCTTTCCCGTTCCGTTGGGCCCGATCAGGGCCGTTTTGCTGCCGTCCGGGACCTTGAAGGTCACACCGTTGAGCAGCTGGGTGCCGTCGGAGAGAAAGTAGTCGATGCCTGAAACGTCAATATGGGCCACTGCCCAATCTTCCCACGGACCGCGGGGGACTCCTCAGCCGCTCGCTCAGGCCGACGGTTCGCCGATTACCGCGCCGGTGAGATAGCGCTGGATTGTTGGCCCTAGCGCTTGGACGACGACGGCGTGCGGGGCCGAAGCGATCGGCTCCAGTTTGATCAGGTAACGGGTCAGGATGAGTCCGGAAAGCTGCGATGCCACCAGGCTTCCGCGCCACGAAGCCTCTTCCGCGGGGACACCAAGGCCAGCGAGCAACGGTTTGATAGCCCGGTTGAGGATGAACTCGCGGACCAGTGCCGCACTCCATTCGTGTTGCATGGCCGTGCGGAGAACCGCGACTCCGGCCGCCCCCGCGGACGAGTCCCAAACTGTCAGGAAGCGCGATACCAACCGCTCCCCGACGCCGTCCCGCGGCCCGTCAAGGACAGCCGTCAGGTGTTCCTTGGGATCCACGGGTGACTCGAGTGCAGCCATGAACAGCTGCTCCTTGGTGCCGAAATGATGGTTGATCATGGATGGATCCACGCCGGCCTCGGCCGCGATGGCCCGGACTGTTGCCGCATCATATCCCTTGCGGCTGAACTGTTCGCGGGCCGCACGGAGAACCGCGTCCCGGCTGCTCACCTGTCCCGGGCGGCGACCCCTGTTCACACCGGTTTCCGATTCACGGCGGGCTTCCGGCGCGCAAAGTCCGGGGCGTGCTCGGGCCGCGGCCCGAAGGCGATCATGAGCGCTGGAAGTTTCCCGAACCAGGGTACGTGGCGGGCGACAAAGACCACCGGACCCGGCGGGCCCACCAACTGGCCCTTAACTGCGGGGCCGAAGACCGCTTTCTGGATGAGGAGCTGCATATTCTGGATCACCACGGTGGGGAACCAGCGGCGCTTCTGCACCGAAGCGAGATCTGCCTCGCCAAGGGTGCCCTGAAGCAATGGGCGGGCGATGCACTGGGCCGCGGCAACGGCGTCCTGGATAGCCAGGTTGATCCCCACACCGCCTGCGGGAGACATCGCGTGGGCGGCGTCTCCGATGAGGAGGAGGCCTGGTTTGTGCCAGGGCTTGATCCGGTTGAGCTTCACATCGAGCAAATGGAGATCGTCCATGGACCTGATTTCATCCACGCGGTCCGCCAGATCCGGGCGGATTCGGGCCACGCGGGCACGGAAGCTCTCCACCCCTTCGGCACGCATTTGCGGGTCCTTGCCCTTCTCCGCGATGTAGCCGATCTGGTAGAAGTCCTTGCGCGTCAGGCTGAGGAGCACATCGGTGCCGGAGAAGCGGGGCATGATCGAGGCCAACTGTCCCTGTTCGTCCGCGCGCCGGGAGAGCCTGAACCACCAGGTGTCGAAGGGCACGGGGAACTCGCGGGGGACCAGTCCTGCCTTCTGCCGGAGCACCGAGCTGCGGCCGTCGCATGCCACCGTCAACGTCGCGCGAAGCTCCCCCGTCCCGGTTTCCACTCCGGACGCCGCGTCCCGGATGCGGTACGCCACCCCGGCGACCTTCCCGCCGTCGTCGTACAGCAGATCCGTGGCCTCGGTGTTCATCCGGAGCGTGAACTGCGGCTCTTGCTGTGCGGCGTCCACCAGGAAATTCAGGAGGTCCCACTGCGGAACCATGGCTACGTAATCGTAGGGTGGCTTGAGGCGATCGAAGTCGACCAGGGTCACTTCCTTGCCGCGCGCGGGGAGTTTGAAATTGCCGAGCTTGCTTTGGGGCAAAGCCCGGAATCCCTCGCCCAGCCCAAGCTCATCCAAGAGACGGATGGTGGAGGGGTGGACAGTGTCGCCGCGGAAGTCGCGCAGGAAGTCGGCGTGCTTTTCGAGGACGGTGACCTCGACGCCGGCCCGGGCCAGAAGGAGTCCGAGCATCACCCCCGCCGGGCCCCCGCCCGCGATGACGCACGTGGTGCTTTCAGGCTGGTTCATGGCCCTTCCCGGGGTTGAACTTCATTTCCGCAACTAATTCAACAAGCGTTGAATTAAGTGTGCACCCGCCAGGGAGACCTGTCCAGAGGAGTGCGCGGCCCCTCCCTGCGACGCTCGCTCACATATATCCCCCTTTCCGGCGACGCTCGCTCACATACGGCCGCAATACTGTTCAGCACAGTCTGGCGCGCTCAGGAATGTTCCGTTTACGTGCCGATGTGGCCCGGGTACGGGGTGTGCGGCAAGTTCGCGATGATCGCTGCGAACAGGACAATGTAGGCGACGAAAAACAGGACCCAAAGGATGAACAGGCCGATCCCCACCCAACCGAGGACCTTTCCTTCCTGCGCCGCTATTCCGAATCCCTCGGCCTTCTTTGCCTGCATGATCGCCAAGGGTCCGAAAACAACGCCCAATGAGAAGATTCCGATCACGCCGAACACAGCCGCCAGGCGCGCGTGCCTCATGCCCTCCATGTACCACTGCAACTGATCCATGCTCACAGGGCGTTGATCGGACGGTGGTGGGTAAGCGGACTGAAATCCTTGCTGCGGCGTCGACATGGGTTCCCCTCGTTGCTGTTGCTCCTTAGCGTTACCTTCCAGCAGAAGGCGCGGCGTGACAGCCTGAGAATACGTCCATCCAGAGAACAAACACCAGCGGTCTGCGGACGGCTCAGCCAGCCGCAGTGAGGAACGATTTGAGCAGCGGGCCGCTGGTTGTCGCACCGAGCCCACCGTCTTCCACGAACACTGCCACCGCCAGATCTCCGTGCACTGCGACAATCCAGGCGTGCGTCTTGGGCGGATTGTCGTTTCCGAACTCGGCCGTCCCAGTCTTCGCGCCAACGGGTGCCCCCGGCACCGACGCGAGGAAACCCGCGTGGCCGGAGGTCACCACAGCCCTCATCATGTCGCTAAGCGCGGCTGCCTCCGCCGGCGTAACCGGCTTGTCGGACGCTGGCGCGGCCGGAGACGCTGGCGCGACGGGGGAGGCCGACGACGACGGCGCGCCGGACGCCGTCGGGGTGGCACCGGCGGAGGGTGAGGCTGAGCCGGGGTTAAGGACGAGTTGCGGCGACACGGGCGCGCCGTGGGCCACCGAGGCGGCCATAATGGCAGCGGCCAGCGGGGAAAGCAGCACTTTGCCCTGGCCGATCATCGAAGCCGCGTGCTCGGTGCCGTCGGCGTTTCCCGGCACGGATCCCAGGAAGGCATCGGCCCCCAGTTTCGGGGCTTGGACTGCCACTCCCAATGAAGTTGCCGCGGATTCGAGCTGGGCTTGGCTGACCTTGTCCCGGGAACTGATGAAGGCTGTGTTGCACGAATGGGCAAAAGCGTCCCGCAAAGCAACCGAGCCGAGCGATGACGCCGGATAACCTTCGGCGTTCTTGAAGGTCCGGCCGTCCACAGTAATTGTCGGCGTGCAGTCCACCTTGGAATCCGGCGTCATTCCGTTGCGGATCAAGGCGAGGGAATCAACGATCTTGAACGTCGAACCCGGCGCGTACTGCCCCAGCATCGCCGTGTTGTAGCCGTTGCTTCCAGGGCCGGAGGCCGCTGCGAGAACGGCGCCGGTGGAGGGGCGGAGCGCCACTATGGCCGAGGCCGGGCCGACGCCGCCCAAGGTGTCTTCAGCGAGTTGCTGCAAACGCGGATCCAGGGTGGTCTTCAACGGATCGCCGGGCTTCACATTGACGGCAAAAAGCAATCGGCGGGGGTCGGGCCTCGCGGCCTTGATCTGGTCGTCGGTCATGCCCTGCGGCCGGGTCTTGATGGAGACTCCATCCTGACCTCGGAGTTGCGCGTCATACTGCTCCTGCAGGCCGCCTGTTCCCACAGTGTCTCCTACCTTGAGGGCACCCCCGGCCTTTTGGATCTGTTCGGCGCTTGCCTCAGCCGCGGTACCCAACACAGCCCGGGCGAAGGTGCGGGTCGGTGCCAAAGGCAGAAAATCTGGAATGCCACGAGCGCCCGGAATCGAGGCGATCTGCTGGTCTGTGACTGTCCGGTTTCCGTCCTCGCGCAGGGTGATGGCGCTGACGAATGCCTGTGGGCCGGATGCCTGGACCTGTTTCACATACGCGGCTTCGTCCACGCCGACCAGTTGGGCAAGTTTCGCCGCCGAAACAGCGGGATCCGCCGATCCAATCGTGGTCTTATCGATGCCCACGTGAACCACTGGACGGTAGCTGACCAATTTCGCGTCCCCAGCGCCGAGGATATCGGCCCTGGACGGGGAAGTGACGGTCTTGTCCAGGACTTCGCCGTCCTTAAGGTCCGGCTCCAAGAGTGTCGTAGTCCATTGGACGGCCCACTTGTCGCCGGATTTCTTCAGCGCGGCCTGGGAGGTGTATTTCCACTCCGCAGTTCCGATCTTCCACGTGAAGTTGAGCGGGACCGACGCCTTGTCGCCGTCGAGCTTCACAGCGCCGCTTTCAACGGACGGCTTGGCCGGATCGAGGGCCGCAAACACGGCCTTGAGCTGCTCGTTCGCCGCTGCGGCGTCTTTGCCGTCAACGGCGAGCGATCCGACGTCGAGCGCTGCCAGGGACGACGCGAGCTGCTTCGCAGCGCCTTCCGCCCCGGAGCGGCCGTCATCACAAGCGGTCAGCGAGCCTGCAATCATCAGGGCGGCAAGCCCCAGGACAAGATTCTTGGTTTTCCCCATTTGCGCAATTATGCCTCCTTGGGCCGACCGGAATGATCCAAATCACAGCACGTTGCGCTTTTGTGATGCTTCAGGCGCCTGGGCTTCCCGCAGATCCTACTGGCTCCGGATGATCCTGCGCTGGGTTGCCGCTGCGATGGCCGCCGTCCGGTTGTCGACGCCCAGCTTGCCGTAAATGTGCACCAAATGGGTCTTGACTGTGGCCTCGGAAATGAAGAGTTGCTTCGCCATCGCACGGTTGCTCATGCCAGTGGCGAGGAGCTCCACGAGTTGGACTTCACGCGCACTCAGGGCGTGCACCGGATTGCGGATCCGCCCCATGAGCCGCGCGGCGACCTCTGGCGCAAGGGCTGTTTGACCCGCTGCCGCAGACACCACAGCCTCCCGGATTTGCTCGGGTGGCGCGTCTTTGAGCATGTATCCGCTGGCACCGGCTTCTACTGCGGCGAGAATGTCGGCGTCGTTGTCGTAGGTGGTCAGGATCAGGACCGGCGGTGGGGGAGTTCCGGCTTCACCGGCTTTGATCTTGCCGGTAGCGGTGACGCCGTCCATCCCCGAGCCCATTTGCAAGTCCATGAGGACCACGTCCACGGGTTCTCCGAGGGTGTGGAGCTTTGCCAGTTCAGCCAACGCGGCGCCCCCGTCGGCCGCTTCCGCCACCACTTGGACGCCTTCAAAATCGGCAAGCATGGCCCGGAGCCCTGCGCGGACCACGGGATGATCGTCAACCAGTAAAACCCTGATGTTGTTGCTCATGGGGATGCCTCCAAAGCCGGGTTGCCAGTACCCAAGGGCAGCCGGATTGCCACCACGGTCCCCTCGCCGGGAGCCGACTCGACGTCGAGCGTTCCTTTCAGGGCCGCAAGCCGCTCGCGCAGGCTTTTGAGCCCGACGCCGGTTCCGTCACCGCGGATTGCCGCGGCAGCGGCCGCCGCGGGATCGAAGCCCGTGCCGTCGTCGAACACGTCCATGGTCACTTCGGCGTCCAGGAAGGACAGGGTGACGACGGCGGTGCTCGCCTGGGCATGCGCCCATACGTTGGCCAAGGAAGACTGCGCCGCGCGCAACAAGGTGGTCTGGTAAGGGTTGGGCAGCGCCACCGGCGTGCCCTGGAGCTCGAAGCGGCAGCGCAACGTGGCTCCGCGGGCGGCGGCCTCTGCCTCGGTCCTTGAGCAGAGGCGACGCAGCGTGTCTGCAAGGGTGGACTCGGCCAGCTCCGGGGACCCGAGGCCGCGGACGAAATTGCGGGCCTCCGCCAGGTTGCTGGCTGCTGTCTCCCGGACGGTCCTGAGCCGGTCGCGGGCCGCAGCGTTGTCACCGGCGTCAAGGGCTTTCTCGGCGGAGCGCCCCATCAGGACGATGCTTGAGAATCCCTGAGCGAGGGTGTCGTGGATTTCGCGGGCGAGCCTTTCGCGCTCGGCCAGCGCACCGGCGTCGTGCTGGCTTTGTGCCAGCTCGGCCCGTGTGCGGCGCAATTCCTCAGCGGCGAGCCGTTGGTTCTCCGCCTCGACGTACAGCGCCCGATACGCCAGGCCGGTGACAACCGCGAAGGCGGCCCCGAAAACAGGCCCGAGAACCATGGCAAGTTGCAAGGCATCCGCCCCGGCACCACGGTTATGGAACCACATGGCCGTGATAAGCAGGGCCGTGCTGGCAGCAATGGCCGGCAGGGAGAAGCGCCGCGGCAAGATATGCAGTTGCAGGAAGAACAACGGGAAGGCTATCCAAGCGAAGTCCGGACTGATGAGCATGAGCAGCAGCCACAGGAAACCCACGACGGCGAGCCACCAGCGCGCGTAGGGCTGCGGATCGAAGCGCTCAGGATTGCCGGCGTGCCTCTTTTCGAGAACCGTCCCCACGAGGTAGACAGCAGCCAGTAGCAGCGCAAGGCCGAGGCCGGAACCGGTGGCCAAAGGGGAAAGTCCCGCCACCGCAAGCCTGAGGACGGCGACCAGCAGAAGCACGGCGAAACCGACGTGCAGGCTCACGCGCAGGACACGCAAAATCATGGCCGAGCCACTGGGCTGCGCCGTCTCTTTGGGCTGCGCTGTGACGCTGGGCTGCGCGGTGGCTTGCGGCAAATCGTCTCCCTGCATGCCCTCCAGCGTAGTCTCGCCCGCCGACACTCTTGCCCCGATTCCGTGGTATTCGGGCCCAATCAACCAAACGGTTGATCCGCGGGTCAACCAAGGCGATCGGATGAGTCCATCCACTTCCTGATGTTTCACGCGCCAACTGCCCGGAGAGTTGAAACAGAACCAGAAGATCGCCTCCGAACCAAAGGAATTCCATGTTTCTCGCAGTGCGCGACATCCGCTTCGCCAAGGGCCGCTTCGCCCTCATGGGAAGCGTCGTCGCCCTCATCACACTCCTTCTCGTCATGCTCTCCGGACTGACCGCCGGCCTCGGCAACCAGTCGACGTCGGCCATTGCAGGCCTTCCAGCGCAGCAAATCGCCTTCGGCGCGCCCGCCGGTGGCGAGGCCAAGGCGTCTTATACGGAATCGGAGGTGTCCAACAAGCAGCTCGAAGCCTGGCGGAACCGGCCGGGTGTTGCTTCTGCCGAGGCCGTGGGTATCAGCCAGACGCGGTTCCAGTCCCTCGATTCCTCCAATAATGCCGCGGGCACCGCCAACGTCGCGGTCTTCGGGGCCGACGGCGGCATCTCGCCAGTGGCGGTCAAGGAGAGCGAGGTGGTGGTCGGGGAGTCCTTGGCGAAGGAACTGAGGCTGACTATCGGGAGCCGGGCGACCGTGGGCGGTACCAGCCTGACGGTTTCGGCCATTACCCAGGACGAGTGGTATTCGCACACGGGGGTCGTCTGGACCTCCCTGGCCACGTGGCAGAAGCTCGCACATATTCCTGCCGGGGAATCGATTGGGACGGTCCTCGCGGTGACGTACGACGCCGGTGCCTCCGTGGACCTCGACGCCGCCAATGCGGTGGCCGGTAGTGTCAGCGCCACCCCCAGCGGCTCATTCCAGGCCCTCGGCTCCTACAAGAGCGAAAACGGCTCCCTGATGCTCATGCAGGCTTTCCTCTACGGCATCTCGGCGCTTGTCATCGTGGCATTCCTGACCGTCTGGACTGTTCAGCGCACACGGGACATCGCGGTGCTCAAGGCCATGGGTGCCTCCTCCGGCTATGTGGTGCGGGACGCATTGGTCCAAGCGGGCATCGTCTTGCTCGCCGGCGCGGGACTGGGTGGGGGCCTTGGTGTGCTGGGCGGCTCCTTCGCCGCCAAGGCGGCCCCGTTCCTCGTGACTCCGCTGACTACGCTCGTCCCGATTGCCGGGATGGTGATCCTCGGCCTTGGCGGTGCAGCGGTTGCCGTACGCAGCATCACCCGAGTGGATCCGCTGATCGCCCTCGGCGGCAACTAGGCCATTCGAACAAGTTAATATTCCACGAAAGGCATATTCATGAACTCCGCACTAAACCTCGTCAATGTCACCCTGGAATACCCCGACGGAGACTCCACCCTCAAGGCCCTGGACGCCGTGGATCTCCGCGTGGACGCCGGCGAATTCTGTTCCCTCGTGGGCCCGTCCGGCTCAGGAAAGTCCTCGCTTCTGGCCGTGGCGGCAACACTGGTCCGGCCAAGTTCCGGGCTCGTCATCATCGACGGCACGGATGCCACCGGACTCAAGGACACAGAACTCACTTCCATGCGCCGGGAAAAAGTGGGCATCATCTTCCAGCAAGCCAATCTCCTGCCGGCACTGACCGCCGTCGAGCAGCTGATCATCGGCGACCACCTCCGGGGAAAGCCCGCCGCTAAGGCACGAAAGCGCGCTACGGAACTGCTCGACGTCGTCGGGCTCGGGACTTCACTCAATAAGCGGCCGCACCAGCTCTCCGGAGGAGAGCGGCAGCGCGTAAACATCGCGAGGGCGCTCATGGGCCAGCCCCGGGTGCTGCTCGTCGACGAGCCGACGGCTGCCTTGGATCACGAGCGCAGCGAATCGATCGTGCGGTTGCTGCGGCAGGTCACGGACGAATTCGCGACGGCGACCGTCATGGTCACGCACGACACCGAGTTCCTGCCGCTCACCGATTCGGTCGCAACCATGCGGGACGGGCGCCTCGGTTTAGGAGTACCCGTCAGCCCAACTAACTCGCATTAGATGTCGTTCTGAGCCCTCAAAACGACACTTACTGCGAGTCAGTTGGCGAAGGCGAGGCGGGTCAGCCGCCGATTAAAGCCTCGTCATGGGCATCGTCATAGGCATCACGGGCCTTGAGAATACTGGGCACGTGGTCCTCCGCCCAGAGACGCAAAAGGTTCAATGGCTCCAAGAGGGAAGCTCCAAGCTCGGTCAGTTCATAGTCGACGCGCGGGGGCACCTGCGCGTGGACCGTCCGGGTGATGAGACCGTCGCGCTCCAGGGTGCGAAGGGTCTGGGTGAGCACCTTGGGCGTCACCACGTGGACCATCTTGCGAAGCTCGGAGAAACGGATGGGGCCGTCCGCGAGGACCTGGACCACCAACGAGGCCCATTTGTCGCCGATGCGCTGAAAGATCACTCGAGACGGGCAATCAGGGTCGAGGATGTTCGCTGGCAGGTCGGTGGTATCCATGAGGTAACTAAGTTCCTTTGAAGCTATCAGTATCAATTAGATACTGTTTTGATATTGCAAGGATAGCAACCCAAGGAGAGTCATGAAAATCGCAGTTTACGGCGCAACAGGCATGGTCGGAAGCCAGATCGTCAACGAATCCCTCACCCGCGGCCACGAAGTCACCGCGATCTCCCGCAAGGGCTCAGAGGTTGCTGGAGCGAAGGCTCTCGCCGCCGACCTCGCTGATGGCCAGAGCTTCGCGGAGATCGCCAAAGAGCACGACGCCGTCATCCTCGCCACCGGCCCGAGCCGCACCGGCGGAGACCACGGAGAATGGCTTGCGGCAATGGACACCGCCTACAGCAACGCCGAGGGCACGCGCCTCATGATCGTCGGCGGCGCAGGCACACTGGAGATCGACGGAGTCCGCCTCCTCGATTCGCCCGACTTCCCTGAGGTCTACAAGGCCGAGGCAACTACAGCGGCCGCAGCTTTCGCTGCCGTCAAGGAAGCTCCCGAGAGCCTCGATTGGACCGTACTCGCACCCGCGCCGGTCATCCAGCCAGGAGAGCGCACGGGAACGTACTCCACTGCCACGGATTCTCCCGCCGGCAACACCATCTCCACCCAGGACTACGCCGTCGCCATGTTGGACGAAATCGAAACTCCGGCCCACCGCCGCGCCCGGTTCACCGCAGCCAACTAACCCAACGCCCGCTCACATATGACGGCGCATTTCCCAACGCCCGCTCACATCTGAATGAACACGCGGATCGCTTGGATACCTATGTGAGCGAGCGTCCGGGATTTTGTCGACATATGTGAGCGAGCGTCGGGGGAGGTTAACTGCCCAAGCCGAGCCCGGGTATCTGCAGGCCGAACATGTCCTTCAGGGCATATTTAGCAGCGTGATACCCGGGCATTCCTGTTACTCCGGGGCCGGGGGGCGTTGAGGAGGAACACAGGTACACTCCTGGAATGGGCGTCCGCCATGGCACCGTTGAAAACACGGGACGCCGCAGCAATCCCCGAATGTCCATCAGTCCTGCGCTGAAGTCTCCACCAACATAGTTCGCGTTGTATTCCGCCAAGCCTGCCGCCGTCGTCGTTTTCCAGCCGATCACCACGTCGCGGAAGCCCGGCGCGAATTCCTCAATCCTGGAGATGACCGCCTCGGCCATGTCCACAGTCGATCCTTTGGGCACGTGGCAATAGGACCAGAGAATGTGCCGCCCGACGGGAGCGCGCCCGGGATCCACAATAGATGGCTGGGCAACAAGGACGTAGGGCTTCGTGGGATGTCGGCCGGCCGCTACCAGGTTCTCGGCCTCGGCCATGGCGTCACGCGTGCCACCTACGTGGACCGTCCCGGCGGCGGCCAGACCTGGAGCTGCCCAAGGCACCGGCCCGGAGAGGATGAAATCCACCTTGCACGCTGCATTCCCGAACCGGAATGCTTCCAGCGACCGCCGATAGCGGTCGGGAATCGCCGAACCGGCCATACGCAGCAGTCCCGGGGGAGCAACGTCCAACAGGATGGCCTTCGCGGGGCGCAGCTCTTCGAGGGAATCGATCTGAACGCCGGTCTCAATCACTCCGCCGTGGGCCTCGATGTCCCGGACCATGGCCTCCGCTATAGCGACAGAGCCACCAACGGGAATGGGCCACCCGCCGGCATGAGCCAACGCACCCAGAAGGAGTCCCGCCCCCGCGGCGGCGAGCGAAGGAAGCGGCCCCACAGCGTGCGCCGCGACCCCGGTCAGGAGTGCGGGAGCCGCTTCCCCGGAGAAGCGCCGGTTCCACCACGGCGAACCCTGCTCCAGGGTCGCCAACCCAAGTCGTAACGCCGCCACCGGATCGGCCGGGATCCTCAGCAGTTGGTTCTGCGTCACATCCAGGACCCCGCCCATGCGCTCCACCAGCGGTCCCATCAGGCGGGTAAACGCAGATCCGTCAGGCCCGAGTTCTGAAGCGGTCCGCTCCAGCGAGCGATACGCGAGGGCTGCCCTGCCGCCGTCGAGCGGAGTTCCGTATTGGATTTCCGGCAATCGCAGCTCCACGCGCCGCTCGAGTTCAAACTCCCGGAAGAAACGCGAAGCCAGCGCCATCGGATGGACCGCGGAACAGACATCGTAGACGTGCCCCGGTTCCAGCAGCTCAGCTGTCCGTGTTCCCCCACCGATCGTCTCGGCGGCCTCATACACCCGCACAGCCAGGCCCGCGCGGGCCATGACTACCGCGGCGGCCAAGCCGTTAGGTCCGGAGCCGACGACGGCGACCTCAGCCATCGCCTTCGGCCTCGCCGCGTGTAGAGGCCACTGAGTCGTGGGAAGGTTTGGGCGTATCGACCCCGGATTGCGCGTCGAGCACGGACTCAGCTTCCACGGCGTTCAAGGCATCGCGCCGCCAAGGCAGCACCGATGCCGCCGGGTTCTTGAGGTCTATCCGGAACCAATCCTCGGCGCCGTTGAACTCACCACCGTGGGGGTCGTCCACACCGTGGACTCGGAGGGGATCCAGGTGGGGTTCCCAGATGTCCCATGCAACCCTCAACATCAAATATGCCGTTGCGGCCATGTGTAGCGTGACGGCCATGACGTAGTACGGCATATCGATGTTGTTCTGCGCGGCCCCGCCGCTGGTCGTCTGGCCCAGATACATCCACGTGGCGGTCCAATGCAACGCCTCGGCCGCCTGCCAGAGCAGGAAATCACGCCAGCGGGGTCTGGCCAAAGCCAGCAATGGCACCAGCCAAAGGACATATTGGGGCGAATAGACCTTATTGCTCAGGATGAAAGCTGCCACTATCAGAAACGTCAACTGGGCCAGCCGCGGGCGCCGCGGCGCTGTCAAAGCCAATCCGGCAATCAAAACGCAGGCAATGAGGAACATGTCCATCGCCAGGGCATTGATGGCCTCCGGGCCAAGCTGGACCAGTTGAAGGCGTTCTGCGACGAGGTTGTAGGCGAACCACGGCGAGCTGTATCCAGCGGGGCGATCACGGGTGTAGTCGAAAAAGTAGCGCCAGCCGGCCGGGTTGACGACTGCGGCCGGGACATTGACTGCGAGCCAGGCTCCCGTGGCGGATAGGGTGGTCACAAACAAGACCCGCAGCCGGCCGCCGCGTAGCGCGAGTAGAAAGATTGCGCCCAGTATGAGCAGCGGATAGAGCTTGGTGGCTGTCCCCAAACCGATGAACAGACCGGCCAGGACGGGACGTTCCTTTGCGAAGAAGTACATCCCCACCGCGAGCATGGCCACGGCCCACATGTCCCAATTGATGACTCCGGCCAGCACGATCCCGGGCGCCAGGGCCACCATGGCAGCGTCCCACGGCCGGCGCCGATTGATGCGCGCGGTGGCCAGGACAACCACGATCCACATGGCCGCAATCAGGGTCGCGTTCACATCGAAATAGCCGAGGATCCGTTCGGGGCTGGCACCGTGCCCCGGTACGAGCCATGTAGTAACACCCGCAATCAGCCCCGTGATCACGGGATATTCGAACAGTGTTTTCTGATCGAAGATCGGAAACACGCCGTCCGCAAGGCCCCGGCTGCTGAAAAGTTCGGGGAAATCCGAGTAGCAGGTGGCGTAGAACTGTTGGGGAGTGTGCCAACCGTTGACGCGGCAATAGCCCTTGATCAAGATCGACAGGAGTGCCGCAACGATCGTGAGGATGATCAGGACCCGCTCAACGGTGAAGAATCCCGGGGAGATTGCCCCGGGGGAGGACCGCCCCCCGAGGGGTCCGCCGATCAACTCGGTGAAGTTCCTGAGCAAGGAATCACTACGGGTGGGAACCACAAAGCGGGCACGCTTTTCCTGGCTGTGCGGCTTCGTCTCCTGCATGGAATCGAGCTTACCTTCAGGCCCGGCGAACAGGTTCCGGCAAGCCGCGGCGGACGGCCCCGCGCCTGACTCCCGCATTAAGAGGCGGAAGCCCACGCATAGCCGCGTGGGCTTCCGAGGCGAACAGTCCGATGTGTGCCATCAGTCCCTCCTGTAATGCAGTGGTGGGGACACTCAGCGGATGATGCCCATTTGGTGCAGGACGACGTAGACGTCTTCCCGGCGTTGGTCCAGCAGTTGTCCGTTGAAAAGGGTCTTGTCTTTGACGACGGGCTTGCCGTTGAAGATCATCAGGTCCTTGAGGCGCTTGGCCAAGGGTTCACCTCCTTTCGCGTTGAAGAGAATTGCCGGAAGTCGGGCATGACAATTAAGCCCCCTGAATTCGAAGAAAGCAGCGGCAGAATTAGGCATGTGAATGCCGGGCAATGATGGGTGGATTAAGCGGATTTATCGAATGACCGTAAACAGTACCGAAGCATGGAGTTCCGGTAGGTGGTATCCAAGGGCAGCCGTCCCCAACAAGAAGCTGGTTCCGAACTATGAGGAAACTGCGCACCACGTCAATCGCGTGATACCGCTCAATGGCAGGCCCAAGCCGGAGCCTGATTGCACATTCAACCCCCCCAAATAATCAGGGGAGGGAGTACATCAGGGGGAGTTAGGCCGCAAAACGGCGTCGAGCAGCAAAGGCCGGGGTGCCAGCAACGGTCATCTTCCATCCGCTAGTCAAAGTAATCATTTTCCCAACCTCCTTTTCTGCCTTGGCACTACCGCAGCTGACTGACTGGGTAGTGCACGCCTCAATCCCGGCGGATCGCTCTGGGATCAAAAATAAAGTTACACCATGAATCGCGCTGTTGACCAGCCAATTACAAACAATTTAGAAATTAATTCTTCCTACAGTCCCCAGCGAAGAATGGCAGGCGTCCGCTTGTCCCAACCCAAAGTGCAAACTTTGGCTGTTCCCAGGACAAAGTGGCGGCCTTCCCGGGCATCCAATTCAAGCCAGCGGGCCGTGAGGATGCGGGAAAAATGCCCGTGGGCCACAATCAGGACGTTGTCCATTCCAGACTCGAGGACGCGTGCAATGATCTTGTCGGCACGGGCTGCCACGGAGTCGAGAGTCTCGCCGTTGGGAACGCCGTCGAACCAGATGAGGTAGTCCGGGTTGTCTTTGCGGATGAGGTCCGAGCTGATGCCTTCGTAGTCGCCGTAGTTCCACTCCACGGCGAGCGGTTCATGAACGGCGTCGGGGAAGCCCGCCAACTCCGCGGTACGCCGGGCCCGGCGCAGCGGCGATGTCAGGACCAGGTCGAAGTCGATGCCTTCCAAGATCTTACGGGCTTCCACCGCCTGCTGTTCGCCTTCCACCGTCAAGGGAAGGTCCGTCAAACCGGTGTATTGGCCGCTCTTGGACCATTCGGTCTCCCCGTGACGCATGATCCAGAGCTGTGGCCGGGAAGGCTTGGCTGCAGGGTTCACTTCAGGACTCCTCTGGTTCGGCGGTGCCTGCTTTGGCATCGACGGCTGGTTCCGATGAAAGTTCGACGGCGGACTCGGGTTGCCCGGCCCACCACGCCACGAGCTTGGACTCGGCATCCTCCTGGGACAGCGGACCGTTTTCCATGCGCTCCTCCAGGAGGAACTTATAGGCGCGGCCAACCACGGGCCCGGGCTTGAGTCCCAGCAAAGCCATGATCTGCGCTCCGTCCAAGTCCGGCCGGATGGCATTGAGCGATTCCTGTTCGGCCAGGACCTCAATCCGTTGCTCAAGGTCATCGTAGGCAAAGGAGAGCCGCTCCGCCTTGCGCTGGTTACGTGTGGTGACGTCGGACCGGGTGAGTCGGTGCAGGCGCTCCAACAAGGGGCCGGCGTCTGCCACGTATCGGCGGACCGCGGAATCGGTCCAGCCCGCGTCCCCATAGCCGTAGAAACGCATGTGAAGCTCTACAAGCCGCGCCACGGCCTTGATGGTGTCGTTGTCGAAGCGCAGGGCCTTCATGCGTTTTGCGGTCAGCTTGGAGCCGACCATGTCGTGGTGGCGGAAGCTCACCGCGCCGCCCGGTTCGAAACGGCGCGTCGCCGGCTTCCCGACGTCGTGCATCAGCGCGGCGAAGCGCAACACAAAGTCCGGGCCAGGCACCGGGCCGTCCGGGCCAGTCTCGAGCGACGCGGCCTGCTCCAGGACCTGCAGGGAGTGCTGGTAGACGTCCTTGTGCCGGTGGTGCTCATCGGCTTCAAGGCGCAGCGCAGAAACCTCGGGGAGAACGAATTCGGCCAGTCCGGTGTCCACGAGGAGGTCGATGCCCGCACGCGGGTGCGCACCGTTAACGAGCTTGACGAGCTCCTCGCGCACGCGTTCGGCGGAAATGATCTTGATCCGCTCGGCCATCCCGGACATGGCGAGGCGCACGTCGTCGTGCACTGCAACGCCGAGCTGCGCCGCGAAGCGGGCGGCGCGCATCATGCGGAGGGGATCGTCGGAAAATGACGATTCGGGTGCTCCCGGGGTGGCGAGGACCGAGGCATGGAGGTCGCGGACCCCGCCGAACGGATCCACGAGTTCCAGGGAGGGCAGCCGGAGCGCCATGGCGTTGATAGTGAAGTCGCGGCGTAGGAGGTCGTCCAGCAGCGAGGAGCCGAAAGCGACTGCAGGCTTGCGGGAATCGGCGTCGTAGGCCTCGGCCCGGTACGTCGTGATCTCAATCTGGAAGCCGGACTTCTTCATACCGATCGTTCCAAAGGCGCGGCCGATCTCCCAGAAATTGTCGGCCCACCTCTTGATGATGGAAAGTGTCTGGTCCGGAGTGGCGTCAGTGGTGAAATCCAGGTCCGGCGAGACGCGGCCGAGAAAAAGGTCCCGCACCGGGCCGCCAACCAGCGACAGTTCGAATCCAGCGTCCACAAACCGCTGCCCGAGGTCCAGGACCACTGGATCCATCTGGAAATTAACTGAAGAACTGTCCAATACTTGCGCCATAGTTCCTTAAGCTTGTCAGATTTCGCTGCGCCATCCCACCGGATCCTTGTCATTGCGCTGTGATTGCGTGGCGACGGCACCGGGATCACGGGCGAGCGCCATCCGTACGTCACCGCGAGTCCATGTCCCGGTCATCACCAACGGGCAAGAGTCGTTAGAGTGGACTTCATGGCCAACCCGATCCCGAGTGCTCCTGGCAGGAGGACGAACGCACCATTGCCGTCGGCAATTGGTGCCCACGTCGCGCCCGTCCCGCACCCGGCCCAGGCGGCCCTTCCGACGGTGGAGGAAGTCTCCGCAGGCGGCGTCGTTGTAGACACGTCCGACGGCGAACTAAGGGTTGCGATCATCGCCCGCCTTAATAGGGGTGGCCGGCTCGAGTGGTGCCTTCCGAAGGGGCATCCGGAGGGCAAGGAAAACAACGAAGAAGCAGCCGTGCGCGAGATTGCTGAGGAGACCGGGATCGAAGGCAACGTCCTCGCTCCCCTCGGCAGCATCGACTACTGGTTCACCGTGAGCGGGCACCGGGTCCACAAAACCGTGCACCATTTCCTCTTGCGCGCGACCGGTGGAGAGCTGACCATCGAGAACGATCCCGATCAAGAGGCCATCGATGCCGCCTGGGTTCCCCTCCAGGAATTGGCCCGCAAGCTGTCCTTTCCCAATGAGCGGCGTATCGCGGATCTTGCCCGGGAAGTCCTGCCCGAACACCTCTAACGCAGCCTTTTATACGGTCTTGACGCACTAGGCAGCCCGGCTCATGGGACGATAATGACAATGTCTGCCGCCAAAACAACCCAGTCAACCCAATCCGGAGAAACCCGTTCCAGCGCCGTCATGGCTGCCGGGACGCTCGTTTCACGGTTCCTCGGCTTCGCCAAAACCTGGATGCTTGGCGCCGCACTGGGCCTGGGATCGACGGTTAACGACACGTTCATCAACGCAAACAACCTGCCCAACCTGATCTTCCTCTTGGTGGCGGGCGGCGTGTTCAACGCCGTACTGGTCCCACAAATCATCAAAGCCAGCAAGGGCCCGGACCGCGGCGCGGACTACATCAGCCGGCTCCTGACGCTGGCGGTGCTGGTTCTCTTGGCGCTGACGGCGCTGGTCACACTGGCCGCGCCCATGGTTATCGACCTCACGACCCAGGGCTATTCACCCCAGCAGAAATCGCTGGCCGTAACCTTCGCGTTCTATTGCCTGCCGCAGATCTTCTTCTACGGTTTGTATGCGCTCCTGACCCAGGTCCTCAACGCCAACGGCGCCTTCGGGCCCGCCATGTGGGCGCCGATCCTAAACAATGTGGTGGCCATCGCTGGACTGGGGATGTTCATCTGGATCCTCGGCGCCAACATCACCAACCCCCACACTTTGGACAACTGGGGACCTTTCCAGACCTTCCTGATCGCGGGATTCTCGACCGTCGGCGTGATCGCGCAGACCGCCATACTCCTCGTCCCGGTGATCCGCCTGAGGCTCGGGCTCCGGCCGCGCTTCGGCTGGCGGGGCGTGGGACTGGGCAAGGCAGCAAAACTGAGCGTCTGGACGCTCCTGACCGCCGCCGTCGGGCAGCTCGCTTTCCTTTACGTCATGAGGATCGCCACGATTCCCGGCTCCGAGCGGCTCCGCCTGGCGCACGAAGGGGACCCTGCTGCCGCCACCCTCCCCGGTAACGCGGTCCTGGAAGTCGCCAGCCAGCTGTACTTGCTCCCGCACTCGATCATTGCGTTGTCGCTCGCCACGGTGCTGTTCAACCGGATGGCCCACGCCTCCCAAGCAGGCAACAAAGCCGAGCTCCGCGAAGCACTTTCGCACGGACTGCGGACCATGGCCGTCGCCACTGTCTTCGGGGCACTCGCCCTGTTCGCCCTCGCCGGACCGCTGGGCATGTTCTTCTCCGGCGGGAACCCCCAGGACGGCGTCATGCTCGCCCAGACGCTGACGATCCTCGCGCTGAGCACGCCGTTCATGAGCGCCAACTTCATGATGTCCCGGGTCTTCTACGCCAACGAAGACGCCCGGACCCCCTTCTACATCCAGCTCATTCTGGCCCTGCTCAACGTTGTGGGCGCGTTCATCATCCAGTTCCTGCCGGTGGGCCGGATCATCTTCGCGATCGCCGTCCTGTACATGCTTGGCAACATCCTTTCCGTGGTCATCAGCGTCTGGTTCCTGCGACGCCTCCTCGGCCATGTGGACGGCCCCCGGATCGCAAACTCGTATATTCGCATGGGCTACGCCGCCTTGGGATCGGCGATCGCAGGCGCCTTGGCCTTGTGGCTCCTGGGCAGCTATCACGCTGACGGCTTCGCCTGGAGCAGCAGGCTCGCCGCTTTGGTGACGGTGGTCGTCGTCGGGCCCGTCATGCTGCTTGCGTACCTGTTCCTACTGCGCGTCTTCCACGTCAGTGAGCTCCGCGATTTGCTCCGACCGGTGCTCGGCCGGCTCGGCCGGGGAGTTCCGGTCGCGAAGGCACCGTCCGCGGGCGGAAAGCAGCCCCCGACGGCGGTCCGCGCCACAGTATCCGACGACACCGGGCTCATTCCGCGTATCTCGGGCGAATTCGACGCAGCATCCTTCCGCGCCGGACCCGCCTTGCAAACCATCCCTTCCAAGGACGGGTGGGATGGCGGCCACGATCCTGACCACCTTGCCGATGGGGGCATTGCGGAAGGGAAAGATACAGTGGACGCTTGGTCCGACATCGAGAAGTCATATCTGCCGGATGAACACATCCCCAGCACCGCGCAAGGGGCCGCAGGCCGCCCAGGCATCCCGTTGCCTGGCCGCCGTACCTATCAGGGGACACCGGGAAACAACCCATATTTCCGCGGTGGACCCCGCCGCAAAAGGTGACGCATCCTCGCAAACCCGGAGCCGGAACGGCCCAATCAGCTAGGATCAGAAACTAATACAGGTAGTTGCAGACCACGGGTCACCCGGCTGGCCGGATCCCGTATTCAGGACCCGCAGCTTCCGGACAGTCATAGGAGGAACCCGTGTCCCACCCGATCGATGTCGGATCAGTGCTTGGCGGCCGCTACAAAGTCACAGCCACCGTGCTGACTTCGCACGACCAAGATCTGGTGCTCGACGGCGTGGACCAGGTCCTCAACAGACCTGTCAGCATCCTCGTGGCCGGCCCCGGAAACGCTGAGCAGGTCGCCAAAAGCGCCCGCGAGGTAGCCACTGGGGAACGGCCCGGCCATGTCCAGATCCTCGATCTCGGCGTGAGCGACAGCACCACGTACCTCATCACCAACCACAGCAGCGCTCCTGACCTACTGGATCTCGTAGTGGCCACCAACCCGCCCTACGTCGAACCGTTCTTCACGGACACTCTTGGCAGCGAGATCTTCGGCCAGGCAAGGTCCCACGAACCCGAGACCTACGACGGACTGTACGACGAAGAAGAGCACGACGCCGAGTACATCAGTTACGACGAGGTCGAGCCCCATCCCGCCGGCGATTCGTTGCAGGGTGCCCCGGCACCTGCGGACCCGCGCCGCCCGGTGGTTCCTCCCATGCCTGCTGCCCGGCCGACGTCGGCCCCTGGGGGCATCGGTTCCCGCATCGCTGCTGCGGCAGCGGGAGCAGGGGCGGCTGCCGCTGCGGCCGCAGCCGCCGTAAAGGGTAACGGAAGATCAACCAGCGACCACGGCGAAGCCGCACCTTCCGGGAGGGCCGGATCCGCTTCGGCCGCCGAGTCGAGCCGGACCGCTCCCCAGCAAATCCAAGAGGCACCCGCCACGCAGGCTGTTCCGGCGTCCACCCCTCCGGCGCCTACCTCCGCGAACCCCGCCCAGGAATCCAAGGTCTCTCTCTGGTCCGAAGACGACTACGGCTTTGTTACCGACGACGCCGGCTCCCGAGGTGCGGGCGCTTCTCGCGATGCGGCCGCAGCTACCGGGGGATACAGCCGAGGAGCATCGAGCTTCCCCTCGACGGCGCGCGAGCAGGCAGAGCCCCTCGACGAGGACGAATACTACGACGAAGAGCCAGTCCGCGAGCCCCGTTCCTTCCGTTGGCTCGTGGGTGGGGTCCTTGCCGCCGTCTTGATCGTGGGTTTGGTTCTGGCTGTCACCAATCTCGGCAACCTCATCCCCGGCGGGACTCCGGCAGCCAAGCAGACCTCCACAGCTTCTCAAACGGTAACCGGACAGCCGAGTAGCAGTGCATCAGCAGCAGCGCCGGTCGCAGCGCCGCCGGTCATTGATGGAGTCACCCGCATGGGCGATTTCGAATTCGCCGCGAGCTACGACAAAGACCTGGTCAAGGCTTACGACGGCAACGCCGCGAGTTACTGGTCGGACATGGAGTTCGCCACCGCGGACTGGGGCGGCCTGGCACCTGATGGGGTTTCGCTGCTCGTCAAGCTCAAGGCACCCTCACAAGTAACGTCCGTCACCTTGAGTCAATTAGGCGCATCCGGTGGAAACATCAACGTTTACACTAACGACCGTCCGGCCATGGACGGCGCCAAATTGGTGGGCACCAACAGCTTCACGTCACCGGAGCTCACCATGCCGCTCAGTTCCCCTGTAACGGCGCAGTACGTAATCATCTCCATCAAATCCCTGCCCAAGCTGACCGCGCCCAAGACACGCTACGGGTTCGGCCTCCGCCTTGCGGAGATCAAGGTCCAGTAGTGGACGGCGGAAGGCCTGCGCTGCCGGACGGTACCCTGAATGGTGGCGGATATTAGGGTCCCCGGGAACATCGGAATATTCGGCGCCGCCACAAGGTTGTGCCATGTGGCCGGCCGCAAGGATCCGGTGCATCGACTAAGGAAGAGGTTCACCCACCAGTGAGCAACGCAGAAAACACCGCGTCCAACGTACGTGATGTCATCATCGTAGGCTCAGGGCCTGCCGGTTACACAGCGGCCGTCTACACGGCGCGCGCCAACATGAAGCCGCTGCTCATCGCCGGTTCCGTGACTGCCGGTGGCGAACTGATGAACACAACGGACGTCGAGAACTACCCCGGTTTCCCCGACGGCGTCATGGGACCTGATCTCATGGAGAACTTCGAAAAGCAGGCGGCACGCTTTGGGACTGAGATTCAGTTCGAGGACGTCACTGAACTGGACCTCGACGGCGACATTAAGTCCGTGACGATCGGCACGGGGGAGACCTTCAAGGCACGCGCCATCATTCTTTCCACGGGTTCCGCATACCGCGAGCTCGGCCTGGCGAATGAAAAGCGTCTTTCCGGACACGGCGTGAGCTGGTGTGCAACCTGTGACGGTTTCTTCTTCAAGGACCAGGACATCGCAGTGATCGGCGGCGGGGACTCTGCAATGGAGGAAGCACTTTTCCTCACCAAGTTCGCCAAGTCCGTCACCGTGGTACACCGCCGCGACGCCCTCAAGGCTTCAAAAATCATGGGTGACCGTGCGCAGGCCCACGAGAAGATCAATTTCGTGTGGAACACCGCCGTCGAGGACGTCATCGGTGGGGACAAGGTGACCGGCTTGAAGCTGAAGAACCTCGTCGACGGCACCGAGTCCGAACTCGCCGTCACCGGCGTTTTCGTGGCCATTGGCAACGATCCCCGCACGGAACTCGTAAAGGGAAAGCTGGAGCTCGCCCCTGAAGGCACCATCGCCGTCGACGGCCGCAGCTCCAAGACCAGCATCAAGGGCGTCTTCGCCGCCGGCGACGTCGTGGACCCCACCTACCGCCAGGCCATCACGGCAGCTGGTTCGGGTTGCGTCGCGGCTTTGGACGTCGAGCACTATCTTGCAGACCTGCACGCCTAATCGGCACGGCAGCCATCCATTCGAAGGGAAAGAATTATGAGCAACGCTAAAAACGTTACCGACGCCAGTTTCAGCACCGACGTCCTGGCCGCTGAAAAGCCGGTCATTGTGGACTTCTGGGCGGAGTGGTGCGGCCCGTGCCGCAAGTTGGGTCCCATCCTCGACGAAATCTCGGTTGAGTACGGAGACAAGGTTGACGTCGTCAAGCTGAATGTCGACGACAACCCAGCGATCGCCGCTGAATACGGCATCACGTCTATTCCGGCGGTTTACCTCTTCAGTGGGGGAGAAGTGAAGAGCACAGTTATCGGCGCCAAGCCGAAGCAGTTCTTCGAAAAGGAATTTGAATCCGTACTGTCCTAGGACGTCGGGCGCCCCTTTAGCGGTCGCTTCTGATTCGGCCGGTGGCCCTCGCTCTTGAGCGAGGGCCACCGGCTTTTTCGTGCCTTCGGTATGCGGTCTCGGGGTTCGTGGTCTCGCGACTGGCGGTGCTGGTGTGAATGTTGGTAGGCCGATGCAAGCGCTGTTGCTGCTCGTGGACTGACGATGTCTCAAGTGAACCATTTTCAATTTCAAAATAGATATTTTTCCGGGGAACGCCCAGGACTGGCGTGAAATCTGTTGTGCGACTGGAGTCGAGCTCGGATAAGGGCGATTTCCGGCAGGACTGGCATGGATCAAAGACTAACGACAAGTACGCTGTCGATTCTTCTGAGTCGTCCGTTGATGTCGGGGTATCCGCGCTGTTGCAGCGTTTATGCTTTAGTGCCAACGACGAGGTATTCGAGTGGGCTGTTTCACGTGAAACAATTCTGTCTCTTCGTGGAGTGCCGCGCCTCTGAATTTTCGAATTCGGTACGCAGTAGAACCTCGCATGCGCTCAGCGTTCGCATTGTTTCACGTGAAACATGGCTAACCGTTCGAGAGCCATCGACACGCACTTTAGTGTTCGAATTCGGTACGGGCAAAGAACGCGAGAGTTGGCATTCGTAAGGTTTCACGTGGAACCGTAAGTCACTGCTCGTTGTAAGGGGCTACAGGCACTGGCCGACCTGCCTGTTGACGGTGGTGTCGTGTCCAACTTACCCTGAATTCCCGACCCCTCGAACCCTGCGATCGCACCTTCTTGCAAGCTCCGGGACACCCCTAGGCAATGGGACCTATCCCGGGTCATCCTTCACTGATAGTTGGGGGAGTCTTGCGGAAACCCTTCCGAGCTCCATGTTTCACGTGAAACATGGTGACGGCCCGACCTTCTTGTCACATCCTCATCGGCCAGGACACGCTACGACCTCGCGCGCGTCCTTCGCGACGGACCAACACCGGCAGGCCCACGCGCGGTGTCTCGCACTCAGCTTAAGAGGCGAGAATCATCACACGCACGATTCGAGTCCATCGAATAGAGTTCGCTACGTCTCGCCACAGTCATCAACAATTGATTTGAGTTGATTCACCAGTGTCAGTCATCTTCCGGACTCCGGAACTCGGTCCGTCATCTATACAGAGACGTCGGTACCTTACGGTGGCAGTTGGACACTCCGGATATCGACAGAGCAGATAAAAGCCCTAGGACAGGGTTCTCAGCGAGGCTGAGCCGTCCGCGGCTCTACAGCAAGATGCGAGTCCCACTATTTGGCCTCTCGATCCCTATTGAGTCTTACGGGCCGGGGCTGCGCAGACACATCAGGCCCGGTAGCCCCAAGCGAGTGACGATTGCCTTGCCTCGCAACCACACGCGCTAGGTTGCCGCATGCCTGAAACGGCGGCCTCACGCACTTCTGGCGCACAGCGCGGATTGTGGGGCCAGCGAGATTCGAAGCAGACGCCTTTAGCTCAGCTCCTGGGAACAGAGCCAGCAATCAGCGATGGCACGGCACAGAGATACCAGTACTCGATTCGCCCACTCCACGGCGGCGACCGGAAGAGAGCCAAGCCTCCTCGGCTTCCAATTCTCTGAGCGCGGCGACTGAATCGCGATTGACGGCGCGAATAGGGTCTGATGGTGGCGGTCGAGGCCTCAAATGCTGCGCTCGATAGGCAGGTCATATTCTCGAACCATCAAGCGGTTCCGCCCGAATAGGTCCAGGCCGGGCCTTCATGAACACAAAGACACAGCGTCTATCCATAACTCCCGCACCCTGCATTAGCTTGGAGCCGGGTCCAGGACGGCCTCGGACGCCGTTCTACACACCGATGAACCTGGCCAAGTAGTCTGAGCCTGAGCCAAGGTGTTGTGGCCGGCGCCCACCTTTTTCCGATCGACCTACAGCCGCGGGGTTCGACGCACCCTTCTCCTAACTCTCACCACTGACCCGGCGTCACGAAGCGATACACGTAGCAGCGGCGGCTTCGCCGGACGATCACCCGGACGCGAAAAGACAAGTCGCGCTGAATCAGCCACCGCCGGGCAGCCTCGATCAGCCTACGCAAGCCTGCACTGTCCGGCGGTGGAAAGTGCTGGCGCTAGAAGCTTCGAACGCGGGAGGGTTGGGCGTGGCAGGGGGTGATCGGACTTCCCGGTTTGGTCAGAAGCGCAAGCTATCTGCATGATGGCAGACGAGTTCGTATTGCCGGGGCGGGAGGCCGAGGATTCGAACGGCTGAACATCGGTCGGTGATTCCCATTGCCGAGGGTTCTAGCTTCCCGTGGGACTGCGGCTCGCTCGCAGGTTTTGGGCTCAATGTCCTGCCTTAAGCTCGCCCTATGCCGGCGTCCGCGGCTGAAGAATCGTTTGAGAGCCGCAAGCGGCTCTTCACTGATTCTGCGGATCGGGCACCTGGTCAGGGGCATACCCACGTCATGAATGAACTGCCCTCAACGTAAGAGAGCGTGCGATCCGCTGGATGCGAGCACTGCAGCCACGTAGTCGTCACCGCTGCTTCCGCCTCGTTGTGTATTTACGCCGTGCCGATGGGCAGTCGCGACGCAGCGATGCCATCAGCCTGGAGTATGTGCCAGTCATCGCCGCCAGTTGTTTCACGTGAAACATGCCATGATCATGGTGCCCAGACTTGCTCACGCTGGGCCCGAGAGCCAGTCAGAGTCCGGAGACTGCTGACCGAGATGCGGGCGCTAGTGCACAACATCAGCCCGGTCTTCCACACCAGACGCTTCGAGGCTGCGAAGGATATCCACCGACGGGTCCAAAGTTATGCACATAGTTATCCACAGCGATATCCACGGCCGGACAGAGTCAGTCCGAGTAGCTCTCCCCGCCCGGTAAGAGACGCGATCAGCGTGAACCGATTCGACGCGCCCCCTCCCACATAGAACCAGGTTTAGCCTGCGCCAGAAATCGGCGCGAAACCCGGGAATTGGCCGAAATTAGGACAATTTTCAGTGAAAATGGGCAGTTCGAGAATGATGGTTCTGTTTCACGTGAAACAGAACCATCGAAAAGCACGAACACGGCTCGAGTATCTCTACCGCCCGGAGAGAGACACGCTGAGTGCACACCCCCGGCCCCTCAACCGCGCCAACTTATCAACAAAGTTATCCACAGGGATATCCACCGCTGCTTTCGGAGTTTTCAACAGATCCTCGACCGGGTCAAGAAGGTGTGGGTATCGCGCGAGCGGAGTACACTTTCTCCTTCGCCTGCCTAGAAGGCCCTTACGCCGCGCCTCGGTTTCGCGCGACCGTCACCGTCCGGGACCGTCGATAGTTCCAACGCGCCTGCCGCGACGCTGCGTCTCGCGTAGTCTCAATGCTCCGACTATGACCCCAGCTAGAGCCTCATCCTTCTACCTCCGAGCCCCTCGAAACTCGGATACCGACGTGAACAAGCAGGGGTTCGCCCGCCGAGTTTGCGCAAGGCATTCAGCAGATGCGTCCCCGGATTCGCCCAAGCACGAGCGTCGCAGCGCCGGGCCAAATCCGTACGCGCCACGGACTGCGGTGTTGATGTCAATCTTCCTACGAGTGCTTTGCCACGCAGCTAGTCTAGGGTCAGTCACATCCCACGGACCGGCAAGCGAGACAAAGTGCACTAGCAGTGGAGGCGCCGCGACACGAGTGACGGTAGGGCTGCTCAAAGCTCGGGGGAGATCCTGGCATGGCGCACTTGAGGGCTACGGTGGTGCCACCGTTTCATCCCAACGACCACCACGACTGGCATCAAGGACGCACCTGACCTGTCCGACTGCTGGCGTGGGCACCAGTCTCGGCTCCAGTATTGACAACGCCAGACACAGACCCAGAGCCGCCAGCGACTACAGGCGGGCTGCACTCACTGTGTCTTGCCCCGCTGGCACTACTGAGCACTGACTCCCGGGCCCAGCCGTCGAAATCTGGGCGAAGAATCTCCCTACGGGTCGGGACAATCATGATGAATCTAAGGCCCGTCCCTGCATCGAGGATGTAGCAACGGTGGCGGACGGATCTGGCCTGAACCAGGCTCATCAGTCCCAGCAGAAGCGTAAGAGGCTCATGGAACGCTTAGTTTCTGTCGGGCTCGTGGTCAAAGGCAACCGGGGAGCGGTCTCCGGCTACAGGCACTCCCCGCCGCAGAGATCAGCGTCCTAAGGGGGTTCGGTCGCGGCCACCTCACGCCCCTGACACTTCCCACCATCCAGCGTCAGCCTGCGGGTATCCGCAGTCCCAAGCCCCCAGAACGACGTCTAACGCTGCAACCAGTCGTGTGCGTCCACAGCAGCAGCGATTCCGAGCACCGGCTAACGCCCGGCGCGAGCAGACAGGTGGTTGGACATCGTCTCACGCTGAAGCCAATTCGCCTCAAAAGACTCGTCGCAAGTTCGATTGTCAGTGTCCGACCTGGCCGCGAGGCGTGCTTCCTGCCGCGCGCATCGATCTACTCTTGACACTGAAACAGGAAGCTTCCTCCAGTGTCTCCAACCGAAGTCGCCGCGTTCATTTGGGCATCCTTATGGTTGCGGCCGAAAGCCTGGAATCCCCTTCTAGACGGTGAGTGGACACAGGGAAGCCGAGAGGCTTTCAACCTCCGAGCCCTCTCGTTGACCCGAGTCGTTGTTCATTCAGGACGTACTGCGAGTCAACTACCAATTAGCGGGCACGTACCAGTGAACTGATCCCGGACCGGGCTGGAGCGGTCTGTTTCACGTGAAACAGACCGCCAGGAGAGTCCGGCCCCGACTGACGGGCGGCCTGACTCACGTATCCCCGCGCTATCCGAGCTGCGCTCGTCGGTCCCTGGTCAGCCGGGCAACTGTTTCACGTGAAACATCCGGCACCTCATTGCACACAGGAGGCACTGACTTCATATGCCCAACATGCTCGGACCGTCGTGCCGACATTGTCTGAAGTTGATGCGCAAGGTCTTGAGCTGTGCGGGCGAGATTAGCGAGTTGGGCGTTCTCCAGATCTTGCCCTCAAAATCATCCTTCCGCGGCAAGACACAGAAGTGGGGAGTGGAACTATTCCGGATGCCGAGAACCGGATCAACCAAGGACGCCTGAGTACTGCATCGACCAGGAAGAATCGAGCGAGACCCCGAAGTGCGTAGGAGATCCCGGCGAAGGGCCATTGAAAGGAGCGAGCCCTGTTGTTTCACGTGAAACGCGAAGACCTGTGCCCGCAAAGGAAGCTGGCCGCCAGAGTCCGACGCCCAGGGGATCGAAGTCGTCTGCTACGCCGGCATATTCCAGCCAGCTCGAAATACGGCCGATCGTCTCACGTGAAACACACTAATGGCTCAGCGATGCGTCGATCGCCCAGGTCTGCCGGCCCTCCAACCATGGGAGAGTGGCCTCAACCGGGCCACACGAACCGTACAAGCAAGCGATCGCAGATGGCCACGACCCATGCCAACCCTGGGAGGCTCCACCCGGCGGACTCCCTGAGCGATCAAGGTGGTTATGGGGACAACTGGGTTCTTACGAGCCAAGAGCAACCATTAAATGAAAATGGAGCCTGCCTCACTAGAAGCAAACTCCAGTTTCGTAGAAATTGAACGCCTAGCCTTCATCCCCGGGGGACAGAACATCCATGATGCGGTTCAAATCTTCAACACTGGCAAACTCAATGCTGACTCGACCCTTTCGTGCACCCAGGGTGATCTTCACGTTGGTGTCCAGTCGATCGGAAAGAGAAGACGCAAGGTAGTCGAGGCGCTCGTGGCGAGCATTGGGGCGCGGAATACTGTTCTTCGGGGGCACCGTAGGATCCTGGTACAACGCCACCGCTTCCTCAGTGGCCCGTACCGACATTCCTTCGGAAACAATCTTCTGCGCGAGACGCTCCATCGCGGCCGCATCCGGGAGAGCCAGCAATGCACGAGCGTGGCCGGCCGACAGCACGCTGGCCGCAACCCGTCGCTGCACCAGCGGAGGAAGTTTCAGGAGACGAAGAGTGTTGGACACCTGCGGCCGCGAACGTCCGATCCGATCGGCCAACTGTTCATGGGTGGTACCGAAGTCCTCCAGGAGCTGCTGGTAGGCGGCCGCTTCTTCCAGGGGGTTCAGTTGACTGCGGTGGAGGTTCTCCAGCAAAGCATCGCGGAGGAGGGCGTCATCATTGGTATCGCGGACAATCGCCGGGATAGTTTCGAGCCCGGCGGCCTGTACAGCCCTCCAGCGCCGTTCACCCATTACCAGTTCGTACGGTTCTCCACCCTTTTCGGTTGAAGTACGTACAACAATTGGCTGGAGGACGCCTATTTCCTTGACGGAATGAACCAGCTCCGCCATGTCGTCCTCATCGAAGACGCTACGCGGTTGCTTGCGGTTGGGATGAATGTCCCCGACGGGGATTTCGGCAAAACGCGCCCCGGGAACTTCGACTAGCTGAACCTCGCGCGCTTCCGCGGGAAGCGACTCAGAAACAACGTCGGCGGGCTCAGACGCGGTCGGTTCTTCACGAGAGCTGACATTCGCGGCGGGCGACTTCGCCGCAGGAGTCTTTGCCGCCGTCGTGCTCTTGGACGAAGATCCCCGCGAGGGGGAGCTCTTCGCTACTTCGGTTTCAGGAACCTCAGGCGTGTCCACCGTCTCCACGGCTTTGCGCGCCTCAGGGAAGAAAAGGTCCACAGGGCGGGAAGTCGGAACGCCATTGCCCGATGCACCGGCCGAAGCGGAGCTGGGAATGAGAGCCCCAAGACCCCTACCCAGGCCTCGTCGCTTTTCGCTCATTAGTATGTCCCTCCGGTGGAATGGCAAGAATAGAGCCCGCCAAGGATATTGCAGTGATTAAGGAAGTCTAGCGCTCGGCGATTTCCGCGGCGGCTTCCATGTAGGACAACGCGCCGCTGGATGAGGGATCGTAGGTCATTACCGTCTGTTGGTAGCTCGGAGCTTCCGAGATGCGTACGGAGCGGGGAACCACGGCGCCGAGGACCTGGTCCGGGAAATGTTGACGGACCTCGGAAGCCACCTGTGCGGCGAGATTCGTGCGGCCGTCGTACATGGTGAGGAGAATGGTGGAAACGACCAGATCAGCATTGAGGTGCTTCTGGATCATTTCGATGTTCTTGAGGAGCTGGCTTAGGCCTTCCAATGCGTAGTACTCACATTGGATCGGGATGAGTACCTCGCTTGCCGCGCAGAATGCGTTGACGGTAAGCAGGCCCAGGCTGGGCGGGCAGTCGATGAAGATGAAGTCCAGGCGAGCTTCAGCGTTCTTCGCGCGTTCCTTCGAATACACATCGATTGCGCGGCGCAGGCGCTGCTCGCGTGCCACGAGGGAGACCAGTTCAATCTCAGCGCCCGCGAGGTGAATGGTGGCCGGCGCGCAGATGAGATTGGGAATATCAGGGCAAGGTGCCACAACGTCACGCAGTGGAAGGTCGTTGATCAGCACATCGTAGATACTGTCGACGTCGGCGTGGTGTTCAATACCAAGAGCGGTGGACGCGTTTCCTTGGGGATCGATGTCGATCACCAGGACATTGAGTCCCGCGGAAGCCAAGGCGGCCGCAATATTGACAGTCGTGGTGGTCTTTCCGACGCCGCCTTTTTGATTGGACACGGTAAAAATACGGGTCTTTTCCGGCTTGGGAAGCTCGCGTCCCACCAACCGCTCGCGGCGTCGGGTCTCGTTGGCGAGCTGGCGCGCAATGGGGCTGGAGTCGTCGATGGAGTCCATGACGTTGTCGTGTCCGACGATCAAGGTTTCACGTGAAACAGCGGCGTTCGCAACCGAATTGGTACGCATCAGCGCAGACTCAAAGGACGCCGAGGGTGCAGCCATGGCCCGAGCCGACCCCAAGGAAATAAATGGCGGGATCCGCTGGGTGGAGGTTTCGCTACTGCCCACTGTCACACTCTCACTCTCATTCGGCTCTAGCTGCCGTTCTCTAGCTTAACCGCTCAGTTGCGGACACGCGGGACACAGCGCCGAAGCTAAGCGATCTTCCGCTGTTTGTTAACGACGATCCTCACCACTGTGGTGGGTTCTTCCAGGAGCTCCTGCCCGCAAACCACGACGGACGTTTCCACGCCGCCGAGCCTGCGGATCACTTTTGCTGCTTGCTCAATCTCTTCGGCAGCACTGCGGCCCTTGATCGCAACCACTTCACCCTTGCCGCTGAGCAAGGGAATGGTCAAGCCAGCCAGCTTGGTGAGGGCGGAGACAGCCCTCGCCGTGACAACGTCCGCGTCAACCATCCCCACCGCGAGCTCTGCCCGGGTGCGCATGACGGTGACATTGCCCAGCCCGAGGTCGTCCACGACTTCCTGAAGCCAAATGACGCGTCGCTCCAGGGGTTCGATCAGTGTAAGTTCAAGGTCGGGACGTGCAATAGCCAAGCACAAGCCGGGAAGCCCCGCGCCGGAACCAACGTCTGCAACGTGGCTGCCGTGGGCAATCACCGACTCGATGACCGCGCAGTTGAGAACGTGCCGGCTCCACAGGCGGGGAACCTCGCGCGGGCCAATCAACCCGCGCTCGGTTCCTGACGTCGCCAAATGCTCTACATACCGCTGGGCGAGACCAAGCCGGTCACCGAAAATCTTTTCTGCCGCCTGCAGTTCGGCTGCCGTGATTTCAACCATGATCCGTTAGTCGGCCGAAACCACAATGTGGCGGCCGGCGCCTTCGCCCTCAGACTCGGATACAAAGCCGAGGTCCGCGACAGCGTCGTGCACAATCTTGCGTTCGTAGGCGCTCATAGGTGCAAGTGCAACGGAGGCACCGGTCTCCTTGACCTTTGCGACGGCGTCTTCCGCAATCTGCTGCAGATCGCCGGCACGTTCCTTGCGGTAACCATTGATGTCGAGCACCAGGCGCGAGCGGTTCTCGGTCGCCGAAAGCACGGACAGGCGAGCGAGTTCCTGAAGGGCTTCGAGCACTTCACCGTCGCGGCCTACCAGGCTCTCAAGCCCCTCAGAGTCGTCTTCAGCCGCGATGGAGATGTAGGTGCGGCCATTGCGGATCTCGATGTCGATGTCGCCGTCGATGTCGGCAATGTCGAGGAGTTCCTCAAGGTAGTCTGCGGCGACGTCGCCCTCTTCTTCGAGGCGGCTCGCGGAAGTGCCCTTACCGTCAACAGCGCCTTCTTCGGAAGTTTCTTCTGTGGCTTCTGCCAGTTCCTCGGCGGCAGCGGCCGTTGCCTCTTCGGTGCTTTCAACAGACATTACTTCTTCTTCCTGTTCTTACGTTGTGGCTGGATGCGCTGCTGGGCCTTGACCTCGACGGCGGCCACTTCGGCAGCGACGTCTGCGTCCTTCTTACCGCCCAGAAGGGGGTGGGACGGCAAGCCCTTGGCGGCGCGACGCTCGGCAAGCGCCTTCGCTGCGGGGGATCCCGGCGTCGGCATGCGGCGGATGACAAAGAACTGCTGGCCCATGGTCCACAAGTTGGTGGTGGTCCAGTAGATGAGCACACCAATGGGGAAGTTGATGCCACCCACACCGAAGACGAGCGGCAGGATGTAGAGCATCATCTTCTGCTGGCGCATGAACGGGCTGGCCATCGCCTCTTCGGACATGTTCTTGGCCATGATCTGCTTCTGCGTGATGAACTGCGACGCCGTCATGGCCAGGATCATCACGATCGACAGGACCCACACGATCGTCTGATCGGATCCGGGGAGACCACCGCCGTGGAGCAAGGAAGCCGAGAGCGGTGCGCCGAAGATGCTGGATTCGTCGAACTGCACCACCTGGTCGTGGCTCAGGGCGCCGATGCCGATACCGCTCTGGCGGGCCTGGGTGATACCGGAAAGCACCTGGAACAGCGCGAAGAAGAACGGCATCTGGATCAGCATGGGCAAACACGCCGAGAACGGGTTGGTGCCGTGCTTCTTGTACAGCGCCATCTGTTCCTGCGCCATCGCCTGGCGGGAGAGCTGGTCCGTCTTGCCCTTGTACTTCGCCTGCATCTTCTTCAGATCAGGCTGAAGCAGCTGCATGCCCCGCTGGGCCTTGATTTGCTTGACGAAGACAGGGATCAGGGCGGCACGGATCACCAGCACCAAGCCAATGATGGACAGCGTCCAGGTCCAGCCGTTCTCCGGCGGCAGGCCGATGAAACTCAGCCCGTCGTGGAACCCCAGCATGATCGCGGACACTAGCCACTTGAACGGGGCCAGAATTGTTCCAAAGATGTCCATACGTTTTCCCTATTTCCTCAGGCCGCTGTGCGGCGACCGTCTTCATCAGACCACACAGCCAGGAACTGGTCCGGGTTGTTCAGTACAACAATTGTGGGCGTCTGGCCTTCGGGCCAGTGACGATGTCCGGCGGGGACGTGGTCCACGCCGCCGGCGTTCCAGGGGTGGCAACGCGCAAGGCGCCGCACTGCGAGCCAACTTCCCTTGACGGCACCATGCACCGTCACCGCTTCGAGGGCATACGCCGAGCAGGATGGGAAGAACCGGCATACCTGGCCGTACAAGGGAGAGATGATCCTGCGATACGTCTTCAGCAAGATGATGAGGACATTGCGCGGCAGCTCCCACAGAAATGTTCCGAAGATCCTCGGAGCGACTCTAAAGAAGCGGACGACGGCGGAGCTCAGCTCATGCACGCGGTGTCCCTTCCGTTGTGGTGCCCTGGGTGGGCGAAACAACTCGCGGAGAGGATCCGCCGAGCCGTTTCATGGTTGCCGCCAAGGCGGCGTTGTAATCCGTCAGCAGCTGGTCCCAGCTCGCCGTTGCAGCCGCGGGCAGCGCCCGGACCACAACAGCAAGACCCGTGCCATGTCCTTTCAAAGACAAAGCACCTGCTTCTCTCAGTCTCCTCTTAACGAGGTTCCTGGTCACAGCGTTCCCGACAGCTTTGGAAACGATGAAGCCGATGCGGCTCGGTTCTCCGGCACCGATAGGTGCCGTATATAACACTAAGTTCCGGCGTCCATTGCGGACGCCGGAACGTACAGTTGTTGAAAAGTCGGTAGAAGTCCGCAGACGATTACGGGTGGCTAGCACCTATTGACTCGCTTGGAAGGCTGACCGACGAGTCAGTTATTTAGGCCGACAGTTCGACGCGGCCCTTGCCACGACGGGCGGCCAGGATGGCACGGCCGGCACGGGTGCGCATACGAAGGCGGAAGCCATGCTTCTTGGCCCGACGGCGGTTATTCGGCTGAAAAGTCCGCTTGCTCACGTTAGTTACTCCAGTGGATCAAAGGTGCGCCCACCCGATCAAAAGGGGAAGAACTGGCCGACGCTAAGTTTATTGAGTATCCGCCGCCGCCCAACGCCGGATTTACCGGAGGTGCGGGTGGTCAAAAAGCGGACACATAGGACTTCACAACGTTAGGGCAAAAAGACCCCCCAGGTCAAACCGGGAGCCGCAGTGCCCGCTATCCCCAGCTGTGGCTAACTACCCACACCAGCCTGTGGATGAAGTGGCTCACAGGCCCTGTTTTAGAACCACAACAGTGTAATTATCCACAAGCTTCTTCCCAGCTATCTTCTGGAGTTTTCATCCCCTAGAGTGTCTCAGTAGCCGATTATCCACGGACTGTGCATAACCCTGTGGATTCGGTTCGGAATCCACTCATGGTTTGGACCTTCGGCTGCCGCAATCCAGGCAAGCAAGCACTCGAGGGAACCAATTGATGACGGTAGACGAAGCCAACCACGCCAACACGGTCGGAAGTTCCTGGCGGCGGGTGCTGAGCCTGCTGGAACAAGACGATCGCGTCACACCCCGGCAGCGTGGTTTCGTCATCCTTGCGCAGGCGCAGGGCCTGATCGGCTCCACCCTCCTGGTGGCCGTACCCAACGAACTCACCCGCGAGGTCCTCCAGACGCAAGTCAAGGACGCCCTCGATGATGCCCTCCGCAGCGTCTTTTCCGACGACATCCGGTGCGCGATCGACGTCGACACGGATCTGGTGCCCATCCACGAAGAACCGGCCCCCGCCGTCGAACTCTCTTCCGCGAACGACCTTGCCGTGGAATCTAAGCCACAGCCCACCCCACCGAGTACTTCGCACGAATTCGGCCGGCTCAACCCGAAATACGTCTTTGACACCTTCGTGATCGGTTCTTCCAACCGGTTCGCCCATGCTGCCGCCGTCGCGGTCGCGGAAGCACCGGCCAAGGCCTACAACCCTCTGTTCATCTACGGAGACTCCGGGCTCGGCAAGACGCACTTGCTGCACGCGATCGGCCACTACGCCCGCCGGCTCTACAGCGGCATCCGGGTGCGCTACGTGAATTCCGAAGAGTTCACCAACGACTTCATCAACTCCATCCGCGACGACGAGGGCGCCAGCTTCAAGACCACGTACCGCAACGTCGACGTGCTCCTGATCGACGACATTCAGTTCCTGGCAGGCAAGGACCGCACGCTCGAGGAGTTCTTCCACACATTCAACGCCCTGCACAACAACAACAAGCAGGTGGTCATCACCTCGGACCTCCCGCCCAAGCAGCTCGCCGGGTTCGAGGACCGCATGAAGTCCCGCTTCGAATGGGGCCTACTGACCGATATCCAGCCGCCCGAACTCGAAACCCGTATTGCGATCCTCCGCAAGAAGGCCCAGAGCGAAGGATTGTCCGCCCCCGACGACGCCTTGGAATACATCGCTTCCAAGATCTCCAGCAACATCCGCGAACTCGAAGGCGCGCTGATCCGCGTCACTGCGTTCGCCAGCCTCAACCGCCAGCCCGTGGATGTGGCCCTCGCCGAGATGGTGCTGAAGGATCTGATCACCGACGACGGTGCCCAGGAGATCACGGCCGACCAGATCCTGAAGCAGACGGCCGAGTACTTCAAGCTCAGCATGGAAGAGCTTTGCAGCAAGTCCCGTACGCGCACTTTGGTGACCGCGCGGCAGATCGCTATGTACTTGTGCCGCGAGCTCACGGACATGTCCCTGCCGAAGATCGGCCAGGAGCTTGGCGGCCGCGACCACACCACAGTGATCCACGCCGACCGCAAGATTCGCGAACTGATGGCCGAGCGCCGTGTGATCTACAACCAGGTGACTGAGCTGACCAACCGCATCAAGCAGCAGCAACGCGATTCCTAAGCGGCCACTACATACCTTATTAACAGGCACATGTGGATAAGCCTGTGGATACTTAAGGGGACAAACACGGTTAATGGGCTTAAAACCCTTAAGCCGTCTGTGGATCGTTAAAAACGGGCCTGGGGGTTATCCACGTCCACACCCTGTTTAAAACCCCTGTCACCCACATATGGTGAACAGGGCTTAACCGCGGAACTGCGGGTCCAGAGGCGGTTATCCACAGTTTCCACAGGGGTTATTAACACTACTAATCCCAAAAAAATGAATTCCCTCAAATAACAATCTCCTTCCGCCCACCCAGCGACGCAGCCTGTGGCTGCTTCGAACCACAAGCCAGCAAGCCGGGGATGGGTTAATGCCCGAAGTTCCGGCTAAGCTGTCTGCATCGCGTCCATCCTTGGCGCTGCTTTGTAGTTCGCTCGCTGCGGACCATGCAGCTTTTGGGTTCCGGGCGCTGGTTTTCGGGACTCCTGGGGGAGTTTCCGGTGGAACACTGGCAGCAGCAATGAAAGGCGGCACCCTTCCGTGAAGTTCAGAGTCGAGCGGGATGTCCTGGCAGAAGCCGTCACATGGACAGCCCGGTCCTTGTCTCCGCGGCCGCCCGTCCCGGTACTCTCAGGGCTCCTGCTCAAGGCAGAAGCCGGAACAGTGAGTCTCTCGAGCTTCGACTACGAGACCTCCGCCCGTCTTGAAATTCCAGCGGACATCACCACCGAGGGAACCATCCTGGTTTCCGGGCGCCTTTTGGCAGATATCTGCCGCAGCCTGCCCTCGGCTCCTGTCGACATCGAAACCGATGGCAGCAAGGTCACTCTCACGTGCCGTCGAAGCAGCTTCCATCTCGCCACGATGCCGGAATCCGAATACCCGCCGCTTCCGGCGCTTCCCGCCATCAGCGGAACCTTGCCCGGCGACGCCTTCGCCCAGGCTGTTTCCCAGGTCATCATCGCCGCAAGCAGGGATGACACCCTGCCGATCCTCACCGGTGTCCGGATGGAGATCGAGGATGACATGATCACCCTCCTCGCCACCGACCGGTACCGCCTCGCCATGCGCGAAGTGCCCTGGAAGCCCGTCACTCCGGGAATTTCCACAAGTGCTTTGGTGAAATCCAAGACCCTCAACGAGGTGGCAAAGACCCTCGGTGGCAGCGGCGACATCCATCTTGCCCTCGCCGACGACGACAGCCGTCTGATTGGCTTCGAAAGCGGCGGACGCACCACCACTTCCTTGCTCGTCGACGGCGACTACCCCAAGATCCGGTCGTTGTTCCCGGACTCCACCCCGATCCACGCAACGGTCCAAACCCAGGAACTTGTTGAGGCCGTTCGCCGTGTGTCCCTGGTCGCCGAACGAAACACCCCGGTTCGCCTGGCGTTCACGCAGGGTCAACTGAGTCTCGACGCCGGTACCGGCGAAGACGCGCAGGCATCCGAGGAACTGGAAGCCCAGCTCAGCGGCGAAGACATCACAGTAGCCTTCAACCCGCACTACCTGGTGGAAGGCCTGAGCGTGATCGAGACCAAGTTCGTGCGTTTCTCATTCACCACGGCACCGAAGCCGGCCATGATCACCGCGCAGGTCGACGCCGACGGCGATGACAAGGGCGACTACCGCTACCTCGTGATGCCTGTCCGCCTCCCCAACTAGCTAGCAGTTGATGTCGTTTTGGGGGCCCAGAACGACAACAAATGCGAGTCAGTCGGGTCTCTACCAAACAACCAACGCAGAAAAGAGTTCACACCGTGCACATCGGACTGATCGGCCTTGGAAAAATGGGTTTCAACATGCGCGAACGCATGCGCAACGGCGGAATCGAGGTCACTGGCTTCGACCGCAATCAGGACATCGCCGACGTCGCGTCCGTTGATGAACTGATTGCTGCCCTTCCGACGCCGCGCCTTGTCTGGGTCATGGTTCCCTCCGGCGACATCACCAATGCGGTGATCAGTGAACTCGGCGAGAAGCTTTCTGCAGGTGACATGGTGATCGACGGCGGCAACTCACGCTTCACCGAAGACCAGAAGCACGCTGCTTTCCTGGACTCCAAGGACATCCGCTTCGCTGATTGCGGTGTTTCGGGAGGTGTCTGGGGCCTGCAGAACGGCTACGGGCTCATGGCCGGCGGCGCCGACGAGGACATCGAACTCGCCATGCCGGTATTCGACTCCCTCCGCCCTGAAGGCGATCGTGCCGACAGCTTCGTCCACGTGGGCGGCGTCGGAGCGGGCCACTACGCGAAGATGGTCCACAACGGCATCGAATACGGTCTCATGCAGGCCTACGCCGAAGGCTACGAATTGCTCGCGGCCAAGGACATCATCAAGGACCTTCCCGGCACCTTCCGTGCTTGGCAAAAGGGCACGGTTGTCCGCTCCTGGCTGTTGGACCTCATGGTCAAAGCCTTGGACGAGGACCCGGGCCTGGCCTCCATCGGGGACTACGTCGAGGACTCCGGCGAAGGCCGCTGGACCGTTGAAGAAGCCATTGCCAATGCGATCCCGGCGCCGGCAATCACCGCTGCGCTCTTCGCCCGCTTCTCCTCCCGCGAGGACAACTCACCAGCCATGAAGATGGTGTCAGCGCTGCGCAACCAGTTCGGCGGACACGCCACCCGTCCGGCCAACTAGGCCCCGGCCGACCAGCAGTACGCGTGTACCTCGAACATCTTTCGCTGACCGATTTCCGCAGCTACGCGCAGGTTGACCTCAAACTCGGCCCCGGTGTCACGGTCCTGGTGGGGTCCAACGGCATCGGCAAGACGAACCTCATGGAAGCCATCGGGTATCTGGCTACCTTGAGCTCGCACCGCGTCAGTACGGATGCGCCCCTCCTGCGCTTCGGCACGGACCGGGCTTTGATCAGGGCGAAGCTTGTCCGCGGTGAACAATCGACGGTGGTCGAGCTCGAAATCAATACCGGCCGTGCCAACCGTGGCCGGATCAACCGCGGAAATCCTGTCCGCGCCCGCGACATCCTGGGCATTTGCCAGACGGTGCTTTTCGCCCCTGAGGACCTCGCCTTGGTCAAGGGTGATCCGTCCAACCGCCGGCGGTTCCTCGACGAACTGCTGGTCAGCCTCATGCCGGTGCACGCAGCCACCCGCAGCGACTACGACCGCGTGCTCAAACAGCGCAACGCCTTGTTGAAATCGGCCCGCACTGGGAAATTCACCTCGGGCCACGAAGCAACGCTCGATGTCTGGGACCAGCATATGGCACGGGCCGGCGCGGAACTCCTGCATGCGCGGCTGGAACTCGTGGAACGCCTCCGTCCCCACCTCAAGAGTGCCTACGCGCAACTAACGGATGGATCCAAGGAAGCGGGAGCGGTCTACCGCTCCACCATCCAGGGCGTGTTGGACGACGACGGCGGGCCCGCCGAGGGACTCACTGAAGGTTCAGAGGGGGTTGAGGACCTCCGCTCGCTGTCCGTGGAGCAACTCACCGAGCGCTACGTCCAGGCCTTCGCAGCCTCGCGCCGCAAGGAGTTGGAACGCGGGATTTCCTTGGTCGGACCCCACCGCGACGAACTCGAACTGGTTCTCGGCCAGGCTCCGGCAAAGGGATATGCCTCCCATGGCGAAACATGGTCCATGTGCCTCTCCCTGCGACTTGCCTCGTACTATGTCATGCTCGATGACACCCGTACCGGCGGTTCGGCTCCCATCCTCATCCTCGACGATGTCTTCGCCGAACTGGACGTGCAGCGCAGGCGTAAACTGGCTGGAATAGTGGCCGGCGCCGAGCAGGTTTTGGTGACGGCCGCCGTCGACGCCGACATTCCCGAAGAACTGGCGGGACGACGCGTGAAGGTTGTGCCCGGAGGCATTGATGGAGAAGGATAGCCCCGGCGGACGCCAGCCGGGCAGGGACCCTGACGAGATCGACGCTGCCCAATCAGCTTTGAACCGGATGCGCGAAGCCGCCGCCGCGCGCGGCGAAATCCGCCGCGCTGCCCCGCGGACAGGCGCCGCGCCTAAACGCAAGGGCGTCCGCGACACCCGAGGATTCAGCCAATTCCACGGCACGGGCCGGGATCCGCTCGGCCTGGGGAAGGTCGTCGGGAGGCTCGTGGCCGAACGCGGCTGGACGTCACCAGTGGCCGTCGGCTCCGTGATGGCCGAGTGGGATGCCCTGGTAGGACCGGAGATTTCCGCGCACTGCACGCCGGAGAGCTTTACCGACACCACGCTTCATGTCCGTTGCGATTCCACCGCCTGGGCAACACAGCTCAGGCTCCTGAGCACCAGCCTCCTGGACATGTTCCGAAGGGAACTCGGAGACGGCGTAGTGACGTCGATTCAAGTGCTCGCGCCCACTGCACCGAGCTGGCGCAAGGGCGGCCGAAGCGTCAACGGGCGGGGCCCCCGGGATACCTACGGGTAACTTCCCGGGCGCCCGTGTCTGCGCAGTTGCTTGAACGGCGCACAGGGGCGAGAAACCTCCCCGGACCGTACAGCTCCCTAGAGGGTGCCGTTTTGACAGCTTGCAGATGGGGCCAGCGGCCTCCCAGAGCTACTTTCCTGATCATAAGGGCCGGGTTTTGCAAGGAACTGCGCCCAGTCACGATAGAATCGGCATAGACAACTGGGCGCCGGTGAACGTTGATTGGCTCCGCTGAACAGCAATGTAAAAGCGGATCCGCTAATCACGAAGTAGCCGGCGTTAGCAGTGACGTCCCTGTTGGCGGCTGCCGTATCCCTGTGGTGTGTCCTGACGGACGTGCTTCCTTGGTGCGGTGACGGCCGGCGACCATCGAACACGGAGGAGTCGAAAGCGCCTGTGGCTAACGACAATGCAGAGACCTTGGCAGTAGATCCCGCGAAGGAGAACGCCCATAAGCCTGACACCCCCTCGGGGTCGAAGGAGTACGGTGCGAGTGACATTACCGTTCTTGAAGGTCTCGAAGCGGTGCGCAAGCGCCCGGGTATGTACATCGGATCCACAGGCCCGCGCGGCCTCCACCACTTGGTGTACGAAGTGGTTGACAACTCGGTGGACGAGGCCCTTGCCGGGTACTGCAGCCACATTGAAGTGACTCTCCAGGCCGACGGCGGCGTCAAGGTCGTGGACGATGGCCGTGGCATCCCGGTGGACATGCACCCCACCGAGAAGAAGCCGACAGTCGAAGTTGTCATGACCATCCTGCACGCCGGCGGCAAGTTCGGCGGCAGCGGCTATGCGGTCTCCGGTGGACTTCACGGAGTGGGTATTTCCGTTGTCAACGCGCTTTCGCGCAGGGTCGACACCGAGGTGCGTCGCCAGGGCCACGTTTGGCGGATGACCTTCGCCGACGGCGGCAAGCCACAGGGCGGACTCGTCCAGGGCGAACAAACGGACCAGACCGGAACGTCCCAGACGTTCTACCCGGACGGCACCATCTTCGAAAGCACCGATTTCGATTTCGAAACCCTCCGCGCGCGATTCCAGCAGATGGCCTTCCTCAACAAGGGCCTGCGCATCACCCTCACGGACGAGCGTCCCGTCGCGGGAGCAGCCGACGATGACTTGGATCTTGACGCGGTTGCCACCGACGGCGAAGTGGCGGCAGAACACCGCACGGTGGTTTACCAGTACGACGACGGTCTGCTCGACTACGTGAAGCACCTGAACTCGAACAAGAAGGTGGACGTCGTCCACGAGGACGTCATCGCCTTCGAAACCGAAGACACCGAGCGGCACATCGCCGTCGAGGTCGCGATGCAGTGGACCACGGCCTATTCCGAGAGCGTGCACACTTACGCCAACACCATCAACACGCACGAGGGCGGCACGCACGAAGAAGGTTTCCGCGCCGCGATGACGTCGCTCATCAACCGCTACGCGCGCGAGAAGACGATCATCAAGGAAAAGGAAGACAATCTCACTGGTGACGACATCCGGGAGGGCCTCACGGCCGTCATCTCCGTGAAGTTGTCCGAACCCCAGTTCGAGGGCCAGACCAAGACCAAACTGGGCAACTCCGAGGTCAAGGGCTTCGTCCAACGGGTCGTTACCGACCAGCTTGGCGACTGGTTGGAACGAAACCCGGGCCCGGCCCGCGACGTCATCCGCAAGGCTGTCCAGGCGGCCCAAGCCCGTATGGCCGCCCGAAAGGCACGTGACAACGCACGTCGCAAGAGCCCCCTGGAATCCTTCGGCATGCCGGGCAAGCTGTCCGACTGCTCCTCGAAGGATCCCGCGCGCTGCGAGGTCTACCTCGTGGAGGGTGACTCCGCCGGTGGTTCGGCCAAGCGTGGCCGTAACCCCGAGACCCAGGCCATCCTGCCATTGCGCGGCAAGATCCTGAACGTGGAGCGCGCACGGCTGGACAAGGCCCTCGGCAACAATGAAGTCCAGTCCATGATCACGGCCTTCGGCACGGGCATTGGCGAGGACTTCGACATCTCCAAGCTGCGATACCACAAGATCGTCCTCATGGCCGATGCCGACGTGGACGGCCAGCACATCACCACGCTGCTGATGACGCTGCTGTTCCGCTACATGCGTCCGCTGATCGAGAACGGCTTTGTCTACCTGGCCCAGCCGCCGCTGTACCGCATCAAGTGGTCGAACGCCCCTCACGACTACGTGTACAGCGACCGTGAACGTGACGCCAAGCTGGTCTCCGGCCAAGCCGCCGGCCGTCGCATCCCGAAGGACAACGGCATCCAGCGCTACAAGGGCCTCGGCGAAATGGACTACACCGAGCTCTGGGACACCACCATGGACCCGGACCACCGCACGCTGCTGCAAGTCACCATGGATGATGCCCTGGCGGCGGACCAGACCTTCTCCGTACTGATGGGTGAGGACGTGGAATCGCGCCGGAACTTCATTCAGCAGAACGCCAAGGACGTCAGGTTCCTGGATATCTAGAGACTTCAAAGCCCCTAGGAATATTCCAGTACTGACATATACCTGAAACGGAAATCATAAACTATGAGTGAAGAAACACCCGAGGTTCCCGCCGAGTCGGCCGGCATTCCGGAACCCGTGCTTGAGGGCGATGTGCTGACAGACCGCGTAGACCAGGTGGACCTGCAGACGGAAATGCAGCGTTCCTACTTGGACTATGCCATGGCCGTTATCGTCGGCCGTGCGCTTCCGGACGTCCGTGACGGCCTGAAGCCCGTCCACCGCCGAGTGCTCTACGCGATGTTCGACGGCGGCTACCGCCCGGACCGTTCCTTCAACAAATGTGCCCGCGTGGTGGGCGAGGTCATGGGCCAGTACCACCCGCACGGTGACACCGCGATCTACGATGCCCTGGTCCGCCTCATCCAGGACTGGACGATGCGCTATCCGCTTGCGCTGGGCCAGGGTAACTTCGGTTCTCCGGGCAACGACGGCGCCGCGGCTCCGCGATATACCGAAACCAAGATGGCCCAGCTGGCCATGGAAATGGTCCGCGACATCGACGAGGAAACTGTCGACTTCCAGGACAACTACGACGGCAAGAACCAGGAACCCACCATCCTGCCGGCGCGTTTCCCCAACCTGCTGGTCAACGGTTCCTCCGGCATTGCCGTCGGCATGGCCACCAACATCCCGCCGCACAACCTTCGCGAAGTCGCCGATGGCGTGCAGTGGTATCTGGCCAACCCGACGGCGAGCCGTGAAGAGCTGCTTGAGGCGTTGCTAGTGCGCATCAAGGGTCCGGACTTCCCGACCGGTGCCACCATCCTCGGCCACAAGGGCATCGAGGACGCGTACCGGACGGGCCGCGGCTCCATCACCATGCGCGCCGTAGTGAACGTCGAGGAACTCCAGGGGCGCACATGCCTGGTGGTCACCGAACTTCCGTACCAGGCAAACCCGGACAACCTGGCGATCAAGATCGCCGAACTGGTCAAGGACGGCAAGATCCAGGGCATCGCGGACCTCCGCGACGAGACGTCCGGCCGCACCGGACAGCGGCTGGTGATCGTGCTCAAGCGCGACGCCGTGGCCAAGGTGGTCCTCAACAACCTCTACAAGCACACCCAGCTGCAGGACAATTTCGGTGCCAACATGTTGGCGATCGTCGACGGCGTACCCCGCACCCTGAGCCTGGACGCCTTCATCCGGCACTGGGTCGCCCACCAGGTGAGCGTCATCGTCCGGCGGACCCGCTACCGCCTGCGCAAGGCCGAGGAAGAGGCGCACATCCTGCGCGCACTTCTCAAGGCCCTGGACATGCTGGACGAGGTTATTGCGCTCATTCGGGCCTCCAACACCACCGAGGCTGCCCGCGACGGCCTCATGGGGCTCCTGGACATCGACGAGCTCCAGGCCCGCGCCATCCTCGACATGCAGCTCCGCCGCCTTGCCGCGTTGGAACGGCAGAAGATCCAGGACAGGCACTCCGAGCTGGAAGCCATGATCACCGAGTTCAACTCGATCCTGGCCTCCGAGCAGCGCCAGCGCGACATCATCAGCCAGGAACTGGCTGAGATCGTGGCCAAGCATGGTGATGACCGCCGGACCCATATCCTTATGGGCTTCGACGGTGACATGTCCATGGAAGACCTCATCCCCGAGGAAGAAGTGGTGGTCACCATCACCCGCGGCGGATACGTCAAGCGCACCCGCAGCGACAACTATCGTTCGCAGCAGCGCGGCGGCAAGGGCGTCAAGGGTGCCCAGCTTCGCGGCGACGACGTCGTGGAGCACTTCTTCGTCACAACAACGCACCACTGGTTGCTGTTCTTCACCAACTTGGGCCGCGTGTACCGGGCCAAGGCGTACGAGCTTGCCGAGGCCGGCCGTGACGCCAAGGGACAGCACGTGGCAAACCTGTTGGCCTTCCAGCCGGACGAGCACATCGCCCAGGTCCTGGACTTGCGCGACTACGAGCAGGCCCCGTACTTGGTGCTCGCCACCAAGAACGGCCTTGTGAAGAAGACGCGCCTGGAAGACTACGACACCAACCGCACCGCCGGCGTCATCGCCATCAACCTTCGGGATGAGGACGAGCTTGTCTCGGCGCAGCTTGTGTCCGAAACCGACGATCTTCTCCTGGTTTCCCGCAAGGGCCAGTCGATCCGCTTCACGGCCACCGACGAGGCACTGCGTCCCATGGGGCGCGCCACCTCGGGTGTGACCGGCATGAAGTTCCGCGAAGACGACGAACTCCTCGCGGCCGACGTCGTCCAGGACGGCTCGTTCGTGTTCGTGGTGACCGAAGGCGGATACGCCAAGCGCACCGCCGTCGAGGAATACCGGCTCCAGGGCCGTGGCGGCCTGGGCATCAAGGTGGCCAAGCTGCAGGAAGAGCGAGGCGACCTTGTCGGTGCGTTGATCGTCAACGAAGAAGACGAAGTCCTGGTGGTCATGGAGGGTGGCAAGATTGTCCGCTCCGCCGTGGCCGGTGTTCCTGCCAAGGGCCGTGACACCATGGGCGTCATCTTCGCGAAGCCTGACAAGAACGACCGCATCATCGAGGTGGCCCGCAACAGCGAACGCGGCCTCGAGGAGTCCGACGACGATCAGGGCGAGGGCACAGACGACGCCTCAAGCGTCAATAGTGTCGAAAATCCCGCCGGAGGAACGTCCGAGGCGGACGATGACGTAACGTTGGCTGCAAACGGCGGCGCCGATCAGGCGACCGCGACGGCCGAATCGGGATCGGCCGCGGGATCCGGTAATGGGTCCGGCGTCGAGCTGAACGAAGACAACACCGGAGGTAACGAGTGAGCAATTCGGACTCATATCCCAAGCCGAGTACGGGTGTCCCTGGAGGATTGCGGCAGCCGTCGGCTACTCCGCGGGTAGACGCACCGGCCCGTCCCCAGCAGCGCCCTGTGGCATCCGCTTCGGGTGCGGCAGGAACTGGCGCGGAGAGGGTCCCGGGTCAGCGCCCGGCTGTTCCCGGCCAGCGCCCCGCCGTCCCAGGCCAGCGTCCCGCAGGAACGCAGCGCCCGGCGGGTCAGCGTCCCGCAGCGCCCGGCCAGAGGCCGGTGCAGGGCCAGCCGCGGCCCGCCCCAGGGGCTCCGGGGCTTGTGAAGCCGGCACCCAAGGCGAAGGTTCGCCGCGCCCGGCTGCTCGTCAGCAAGGTTGATCCGTGGTCTGTCCTGAAGATGGCGTTCCTGCTGTCCGTTGCCTTGGGCATCGTGACTGTGATTGCCGCAATCGTGCTTTGGACCGTCCTGGACCTCACCGGCATTTTCAACCAGGTGGACAGCCTTCTGGGCACCCTGGCAGGTTCGGAAAGCGGTGGCTTCGAACTCAAGAAGGTGGCATCGCTCGGACAGGTGGCGTCCTTCGCCACCATCATTGCGGTGGTGAATGTTGTGCTGTTGACCGCCCTGTCCATGCTCAGCGCCGTGCTTTATAACATTGCTGCAACACTCGTGGGAGGCATTGGCGTGACCCTCACCGACGACTAACCCAAACGGTCGGAAATTGAGGGAAACTGCTGAAAAACAGTGGTGAAAATACCTCGATTTGAGATCGGGCCGGGATGTGCTGTAAAGTCATGTCTCGGCCCGAAGAGGTATCGGGGCGTATAGCTCAGGCGGTTAGAGCGCTTCGCTGATAACGAAGAGGTCCCAGGTTCAAGTCCTGGTACGCCCACGGAACCTGCACAGGTTTTGCTAAAGGTTCGGGAAACTGAACCGGAACGGGGTGCGTGTGAAGAAGTTGCTCGTAGTCGCAGCTGCAATCGCAGGCGTCCTGCTCTACAAAAAAGTGCAGGAAACCGAAGCCCGGAAAACGGTCTGGAGCAAGGCAACCGACACGGTTGACTAGCGAAGGCGCCCAGTCTGGAGATGGTGAAAACCATCGAAGGAACTAAGGTAGTATGGATGGGTTGCTTCTTATGGGGGCATGGCGCAATTGGTAGCGCACCTGCTTTGCAAGCAGGGGGTTCGGGGTTCGAGTCCCCGTGCCTCCACCATAAGAAAGAGTCCCGGTCAGAAATGACCGGGACTCTTTGCGTTAAACCGCCCCACTAAGGTTGAAATGTGAACTTCATTGTTGCTGCTTTGGGTGTGCTCGGCGTCGCATCTTCCGGACCCCTCATCGCCGGAACGCTTGGAGCTACTTCCGTCACCGCACTGGCCATCGCCTTCTGGCGCAACGCAATCGCCGCCGTCGTGATGGCCTCGCCGGTCCTGATCCGTGAACCGCGCCAGTTCCGCAAGATCACCCGCAAGGAGTTCACCTGGTCTGCTGTTGCAGCAGTGGCACTGGCTTTCCACTTCGCCTGCTTCATCACCGCGCTCCAGCTCACGTCAGTCGCTGCCGCCACCGCCTTGGTCTGCTTGCAATCAGCATGGATCGCCGTTTTCCAGCTCCTCCGCGGCACCAAGCATCGCTGGCCGGTCCTGGTGGGCCTGGGTATCGCGCTGGGCGGCGTCGCGGCCATCACGGGCTTCGATATGGGAACTTCCCCGAAAGCCCTCCTTGGTGACATCCTGGCCCTCGCCGGAGGCGCGCTGGCCGGCCTGTATACCTTGGCCGGAGGCAAAGCCCGCCAGAGCATGGGCATTGGAACGTACACGACGCTTTGCTACGGGCTCTGCGCGGCCATCGTCGCCGTGCTGGCCCTCACGGGCGGCCAGCCTCTTGTAGGGTTCGACGCCGGCGGCTGGCTGGGGATCGTGGCCATCACCGTGTGCGCGCAACTAGTGGGCCACACCGCGTTCAACCATCTCCTGGCGACCATGAGCCCGCTGCTGGTGTCCATGATCATCCTGCTGGAGATTCCGGGCGCAGCCCTGCTCGCTGCGGTCTTCCTGCACGAGACCTTGCCGGCCGGTACTTACGCAGGACTCGCCTTGATCCTGGTCGGACTCGCCGTCGTCGTCGCTGGTCAGCGGCGCGGCAAAGACGATGTTGACGGCAAGATCGCCGAACTCGGTGCTGACTGAGCTGTATTCACGCGGCTACAGGCCGCCGCGGCGGACGCCCTGGCCTGCATTGGCCGTGTGGATGGCCCGGAGCAGCTTGGCCGGGAAGTAGACGGAGAAGAACACCACCATGGGGGCCTTTAGGGCCATCTTCTTGACGTTGTGGGCCTTGTAGGTCCGGTCAAAGCGGGTCACATAATAGCGGTAGTCGCGCGGTGAATCCTCGAGCCTGCGCGCAGACATGCCCGACACCATCTGCGGCCAGTACTGCACCCTCAGGTCGTGGTCGGCAAGATGCAGGGAAAGATCGATGTCCTCATGCATCTCGTCCCTCTCATCCAGGCAGGTTTCCCCGCGGATGGTTTCCCAGGCGGAACGGCGAAGGGCCATGTTTGATCCAAAAAGGAAGTGGTACTGGTGCTTCGCAAGCCGAAGCATGAGCTGGCGCATTTTGTCGTCGGCCTTGAGTCCGAATCGACGCATGGGCATGTCATAGTAGACCACCGGACCCGTTGCCGCCTGCACGGAGGGATCGGCGAAAGCCTTTTGCACCTGCTCAACCCAATCGGGTTCCACAACGGAGTCGGCATCGATCCGGCCGAGGATATCCGAGGTGGCGCTATTGAGGCCAAAGTTGCGGGTGGGGATCAGTCCCTGCGCCTCGTCCTGGCTCAGCAGGATGATGGGGCTCTCCGGGTATTCCTGCTGCATCTGCTGCACGATCTGCGCAGTGCGGTCTGTGGACCTGTTGTCCACGACGATGATCTCGTCCGCAGGTACTGACTGGTAAATGGCCGCGATGAGGCATTGCCGTATGACGCTTTCCTCGTTGTACGCCGGGATGATGATTGAAACGCTCGGCTTCACGGGTGCGACGGCTGCGTTGGTGGCTGCATCTACGAAATATCTATCGGTTGGCATCTCCATAAATCTAACATCAGGGCGGTGTTCCCAGAGGAAGCCTCCGGTGACAAGTGGCCAAACAATTGAAGGGACCCCGGCGAACCGGAATCCCTTCAACGCGCGGAGCGAATATGGCCTTCGCCTAGGCCTCGTGCTTGCCGGCTTCGTCCGTGGCTGCCTGGTCCTTGGCCGCTTCGTCCTTGTGGAGGCTGGCGGCGATGTTCTTAACCGCGGTCTTGGCGTCGGTTGCCACCTTGGCTGCGGTGTCCGTAGCGTCGTCGACAACGTGCTTTGCCTTCTCGGCTACGATTTCGGCTTTGTCAGCTACGTTGAGTTTCACGTCGTCAACCGTGTCAGCTACCTTAGTGGCGGCCTCGTTGGCCTTGTCGGCAACTTTCTCGGCTGCCGCTGCGGCCGGGACAGGTGATGGCGTAACCGGAACCGGGGTCTTCCACGGGTCCTCCACCGGGCGGCTGGCCTTCCACGCGGCGACGCCGGCCGCGGCAGCTGCTGCCACAATCGTGAAGATCAGAAAACCCCGCTTTTTGGGCTTGCGGGTCTTGGCGAGTTCTTTCGAGACTGTTTTTGATGCTTCCCCGGCAGCGGCTTTCAGCTGGGCCCCTGTGGCTTGCGCTTGTTCCTGCAGATTGTGAACCACTCCCGAGTCCACCAGCTTCTGGGCGACGGCGTCCACCTGCGCGGGCGCATTCTCAAGGGCTTGGTGGACCACCACGGAGGCTTGCCCGAGCTGCTCTGAGAGCTTGGGCAGGTACTCCTCAACAACTTTGTCCCGGGCGTGGCTGAGCGCCGGGGTGGCTTTGTTAAGGGCTTCCTGGATCTTGGGCGAGGCGTCCTCGACGACGTCGTGGATCTTCGGTGCGAGGTTCGCCAAGCCTTCCTGGAGCTTCGGCGTGACGGTTGCAACGCCGTCGGCGAGGTTGTACGCAGCCGACTTCAGGCCTTCCTGAAGCTTCGGCGAAGCGGTGTCGATTCCGTGCTGGATGCGGGGAACCGCCCAGTTCACAGCTGCTTCGACGCGCGGTGTCGCCCAGTCCTTGGCATTTTCGACACCATTCGCGACGGTGTGTTCAAGTTCGCGGGCAATCCGGTCCGATTTCTTCACAACTACCTCCCGATCAACATGCTCGTTTGTTGTTAGCCTACGTCGCTTGGTCGGCACCGGCTATTCATCCAGCGGATTCATGGAAGATTTCACCTAGCGCGGAACCGCCTTCCTGGCCGCCCCGGCGTTGACCCTGCGTGAAACAATGGCGACATGACCATCGCAACCGCAAAAGCAACTTTCCACACGAGCCTCGGTGACATCGTGGTTGACCTCTTCGGCAACCACGCGCCCAAGACGGTCGCCAACTTCGTTGGCCTGGCCACAGGCGAAAAGTCCTGGACGCACCCGGAGACCGGTGAAGACAAGACCGGTACCCCGCTGTACGACGGGACCATTTTCCACCGCATCATCAAAGACTTCATGATCCAGGGCGGCGATCCCCTCGGTCGCGGCATCGGCGGACCGGGCTACAAGTTCGACGACGAGATCCACCCGGAACTCAACTTCAACGCCCCTTACAAGCTGGCCATGGCCAACGCCGGCGTCCAGATGGGCAAGGGCACCAACGGTTCCCAGTTCTTCATCACCACCGTCAACACCGACTGGCTTTTCGGCAAGCACTCCATCTTCGGTGAGGTTGCTGACGAAGAGTCCAAGAAGGTTGTAGACGCCATCGAGGCTGTCCGCACCGGCATGGGCGACCGTCCTGTTGAAGACGTCGTCATCAACAGCATTGACATCGTCCAGCTCTGATCCGCGGAGCCTGAACAGCATATGAGTTACGGAATCCCGGCGGCAGAGCCGTCAGCAGACATTCCGGTGTGCCCCAGGCACCCGGACAGGCCCTCCTATGTGCGGTGCCAGCGTTGCGGGCGTCCTGCATGCCCCGAGTGCCAGCGGGCGGCCGCCGTCGGGTTCCAATGCATTGACTGCGTTAATGAAATGAAGCGTTCGACGCCGGCGGCGCGTTCCGCCTATGGCGGCGCCGTCGCGGCCGGACGGCCTCTGGCGACGTACATACTCATCGGGCTGTGTGCCCTGGTGTACGTGCTGCAATGGCTGATTCCCGGCGATGTCGTGGAGAATCAACTCGCTTTCGCGTCCGTCTACGCCGCTCCGCAATACGGGGCCTTCGAACCCTGGCGGATGCTGACCAGCGCTTTTGTCCACTCACAGGGTTTTGTGCTGCACATCGTGCTCAACATGTACATGCTCTGGATTTTCGGCCAGGTGCTGGAGCCCGTCCTGGGGCGCATCCGCTTTTTGGCCGTTTACCTGTTGTCCGCCATTGGCGGCTCTGTCGGTTTCCTGCTTCTGACGCCTGTTTTGCCTCCCACTGGAGTGGAAGGCGCGTCCGGCGCGATCTTCGGCCTCTTTGGCGCACTGTTGGTAGTTCAAAGCCGGCGCGGCGGAGACACCCGGCAGCTGTGGATCCTTATTGCCATCAACGGCGTGATTGGCTTCGTTATCCCCGGCATTGCCTGGCAGGCCCACTTGGGCGGCCTTGTTACGGGAGGCTTGTGTGCCGCCGTGATTGCCTTTGCTCCGCGTGGACCGCGCCAGGCGCTGTTGCAGACCGCCGGGATGGCCCTGGTGGCCGGAGTCCTGGTCCTGGCCACCGTCCTTCGGGCCACGGCGGGCTAACAGCTCCTTAGCTCTTTACCCCAGGAGCTCCTCCAAGCGGTCCATCGACTCTTTGATGCCCGCATCCATGCCGCTGGCTACTGCCATGTCCCGGGCCTCTACGGAGGGAAACACGGAACGCTGCACCACGCGTGTGCGGCCTCCGAGGTCTTCAAACCTGGTGGTGTCCAACGTGACTTGCCCAGGGGCGCCATCGAATTCGAAGGTCTGGATGATCCGCAATGGCTCCTGGACCTCGTGGAAGACCCCGCGGAAACCGAACTCGTTGCCCTGGCCGTCCACATGCGTATAGCGGTAGCTGCCGCCCGTCCGCGCGTCGTAGGATTCCAGGCGCATTTCCAGGCGACGCGGACCCAACCATCTGACGACGAGTTCGGGGTCCGTGAATGCCTGGAACACGTGCTCCGGTGCGGCGTCGAAGTCGCGGCTCGTGTCGATGAACGGCGTGCCCGCCGCGACATCAATGGTTGTTGTGTTGGTGCTCATTGTCCTTCTCCTCTTCCGGATTGTCCTTTTGGGTTGTGCTGGCCAATATTTCGTCCAGCCGGGCGAAACGTTCCTCGGCCTGAAGACGGTAGTTCTCGATCCACTCGGCCAAGGGACCCAGCGCCGCGGTGTTCAAGTGGCAGGGACGGCGCTGCGCTTCCCTGCTCCTCGTGATGAGCCCCGCGCCCTCGAGCACTTGTAGATGCTTGGAGATGGCTTGGAGGGTGACTGTGAAGGGCTGGGCGATCTCATTGACAGTGGCATCGCCCAGGGCCAACCGTGCTAGGATCTTGCGCCGGACAGGATCGGCGAGGGCCATGAACGCCCTGTTGAGCTGGTCTTCCGGATCCAGCACCGCTGTACCCATCGTGTCCGGCATGCGTCTCCCCTGCCCGGCTCCAGGCTCAAGCGTTGCGGACATCCGAGTCTTCCGCAGTACTCAAGCAAGTGGTTTATCAACTAGATCATTGAATAATGCCGGCTTAAAACTGTGCACTGAGTACGTCAAGACCCCTTGGATAGGTTTTCCACAGGGGTTATCCACAATGTGCGTAACTTACAAGGGTGTAGTTCGATGATGAATGGACTCTACGGGGCGAGATGGCAGGGGCTGCGCTTTTCTCTGGGGATTAACGTCCACACGTGTGGATAACTTTTGCCCACACGCCTGTGGGTATGTGGATAAGGAGTGCGTTTTCCGGGTGCGTGTGGACAACCTCACCCCTGGCAGCCGGAAGAGCGCAGTATCAACAGAGTTATCAACATTGTTAATAACTCACAACACTGTAGTTCTGTGTTTTGCCTGCACCTTGAGGCCCGCCGTTCTGGGAGTTTTCCACTCTGTGGGCACAGCTTTTCCCCAACTGTGGATAACTTGTGGGTAGCTGCCTGTTGTTAAGTGTGTAACTACGGCGCGACGTGCGGCAGCGGTTGTGGGAAGCGGATTTTGATCGCTCTGTCTTGCGTAGCGGCGCGTGGCTGGGACGAGGCGTGGAAAGGCGCCAATGAAATCTGTTACGGGAATCTATTGTTCATCCATCGCTCGCGGCCGCCGCCGCACGAGGCCAAACGATACGGCGGTGCCGCCGACACCAATAGAAGAGCGGACGAGTACTAGCCCCACCGCTTTCCACAACGCCAGCGCAATGGGAAGGTCGCAGCGACCATGCGGTGGTGTACCTGCGCCATGATGACGGGTTACACCTGGGTAGTGTTATGCTTTATGGGCAAGCCCGCCCCGCTTCCGCGGATTGGCGGGCATAGCTGTTTAAGAGGTTAGATCAGCTCCGGAGGACTTTCCGAGAGAAAGTCCTGGTACCAGCCCCACGCGAATTTGTTTCTTGGAAGTTGGTCAACGTGCATGTAGGCCGCGTATGCGACCAAGTCGGCCATCTGCGTCCATTGGGAACGTTCGGAGTCGTGGAACATCGGGTCTTCAATCACGTGACGGGTGTCCAACGGCAAGGACCGGTGGGCCTTGAAATAGCTTTGCGCGGATCCGTCACCATCCATGCTGACGAACACGAAAGTTCCGTCCTGAGCGTGGTCATGGTTCCACTGGTTGATGAGACGGGTGTAGACCGCGCGTACTGGGTGGCGTGAAGCTCCTGTCCTGGCGGGACGCCGTAGTCCCGCCAGAGCCGTTTACGAAGCTCCAGCCACTCGCGCAGAGCATGCCGCCATTCCGCAGGGGCGCATTCAACCCATCCGTAGACGATCCACCCAAACTTCGGGTCACCGGAATCGTCCATGTAGATCAATCGCGACATGGAACCAGACATGCGTTTAAAGTTACCGTGGTGTCGGGATCAGACGATCATCCACGCCGGACGAAACCAAGGCCGCGCGCCAGCCGTAGTCGCTTTTGGGTGGAGCCTCCCAGACGAAACCCCCGGCTCACAATTTCGGCACAGACGGACCCGTCCCCACAAGCCGAGTCACCACAGCATCGTGAAGTCGCCGCCGTCGGCCAAGTCGGACCAGAATTCGATACGAATCCTAGGCTGCTCGGTGGAGCGACCGGGTTGGCCGAGGAACTCGACGGTGCAATAGTCCCCCAGGTTGTTGCCGTAGTAGATGACGTCGGTTTGGTAGACGGAAAATACGGGACTTCCGCTGGCCGCCGGGCTTGCGGGTAGAAACCGGTGCACGAAAAACGGGACGAGCACGGGGACGTCCGCAAATTTCTGCTTTGCAACCGCCACTGCGGTGGTCCGCGACGGCGGTCGCTCACCCCACGACGCCGGCCAGCTGGGTCCCTGAGAGGCCGGGGCCGAGATCGACGTGAGCACGGTCGAGGACGCCGAGGGCCTCGTCGACTATAAATACCATTCCCAGATCATGCCACCGCTTTCAAGCCGATCCCGAAACGCTCGCCGAGGCACGCACGCCTGGCAGCCCGAATCGCGGACCGGCGTCAGACCGGAACGTGTTCCGTCTGGGAAGCAACTGTTTGGGGCCTGCGGGCTGCGTCACTGATCCGCAACAGCAGGGCGACGATGATCCAGTTGGCAAGGAGGGAGGACCCGCCCGCGGAGAGGAACGGCGTCGTCAGCCCCGTGAGGGGAATAAGGCGGGTGACGCCGCCGATAATGATGAAGCACTGGAGGGCCATGGAGAATGCCAGCCCGCAGGCAAGGAGCTTCCCAAAAGCATCCCGAATGCCCAGTGCGGCCCGGAATCCCCTCGTGAAAAGCAGCAAGTAAAGGAGAACGATCGCGAACAGCCCGATCAGGCCGAGTTCTTCACCGAGGGAAGCGATGATCATGTCGCTGTTCGCGAAAGGCACCAGGTCCGGGCTTCCGAGCCCTAGGCCTTTGCCGATCAGGCCGCCGTCGGCCATTCCGAAGAGCCCCTGGACAATCTGGGCGCTACCTCCGGGGAAGCGGGTGAAGACCTGGGGGTCGAAGGCATTAATCCAGGCGTCAATGCGCAAGCCGACATGGGAAAAGATCTTTGCTGCCGCGTATCCGCCCAAAAGCATGAGCACGACCCCGAGGACGAGCCAGCTGGCCCGGCTCGTGGCAACGTAGATCATCACGATGAACAGTCCGAACAGCAGGATCGACATGCCGAGATCGTGCTGGAAGACCAGTACGCCCACGCTCGCGGCCCAGGCAGTGATCATCGGCCCGGTGTCCTTGATCCTGGGGAACTGGAGGCGTCCGAATTTCCTGCCGGCCAGCAGGATCAAGTCCCGGTTGGAGGACAAGTAGCCTGCGAAGAAGACGGCCAGCGTAATCTTCACGATTTCGCCGGGCTGGAACTGCAGTGAACCGAGGCGTATCCAGACATTCGCGCCGTTGATATCGCCGGCCGAAATGCCTGGCACGAGGGGAAGGATAAGGAGGGCGGCGCTGACCGCAAGTGCAATGAAGGTGTACCGGCGCAAAAGCCGGTGGTCTTTCAAAAGCCACAAAACGGCGGCCGCGACCAGGACCGAGACGATCGTCCATGTGAGCTGATTGGCCCCGGCAGTCGTACCGTTTGACGCATCCAAGCGTTTGATCATGGCGATGCCGAGGCCGTTCAAGGCCACCACAATCGGGAGGATCACCGGATCCGCATACCTTGCCTTGAACCGCAGGACAACGTGGAAGATCCCGGCCAGCGCCGTCAAGGTACCCGCCTGAAGCCAGAATCCAACGTCGAGGGCTTCCTTCTTGTCCACGCTGGTCATTGCAAGGGCACCAATGCCGACGCCAAGTGCCAGCACCAACAGCACCATCTCCACGTTTCGGCGAGGCTTCGCCAGAATCGCTTGCTGGCTCATGGGCATCTTCTTTCGTGGATTCCGGACGGCCTGGCGGGTCCGGTTCTGTGGCTCAAGGTCAGGTTAGTGGCTCAACATAAGGTTCAGTGGGCCATCATAGCCGCAGCGGCTGGGCGGCGGTTGGGAACAGGATCCGGTCGATCAGCGGCCAGCTTCCGTAACGGTCTGTATCACCATGTCGTCGAGCTTGGGGAGCGCGTGCCCAAGCCGATGCCTGGCCTCCCCGACAGTTTCTTCCACCGCAGACAGCGGCGTGTTGGCGACGACGATCGTCACGGCGCCCTGGAGGCGGTGGCCGACCCAACGCAGTTGCAGCTTCGGCGCGGAGAGGACGCCCGGTGTCGTTTCCAACGCTTCCTGGGCGCTGTCGAGCAGTTCGGGTTCTATGCCGTCCATCAGGCGTCGTCCGATGCTGCGTACCGTGCCCCAGAGCAGGACGATGATGGCCGCCGAAATCATCATGCCGACAATCGGGTCCGCCAAGGGGAAGCCGAGCATGACGCCGCCGGCGCCAAGCACCACAGCGAGGGAGGTGAATCCGTCGATGCGCGCGTGCACGCCGTCGGCGACGAGCGCAGCGGAGCCGATCTGCCGGCCGACCCTGATCCTGTAAACGGCCACAATTTCATTGCCCGCAAAGCCGATGAGTCCGGCCGCAAGTACCCACCACAGATTGTGCAGGGGTTGCGGATGGAACAGGCGATCGATGGATTGCCACGCGGCGACCACTGCCGAAAGCGCGACCACGCCGACAATGAACAGTCCGGCAAGGTCCTCCGCCCGTCCGTATCCATAGTTGTAGCGTCGAGTTGCCGCACGACGTCCCAGAATGAATGCAATCCACAGTGGCACTGCGGTGAGTGCGTCCGAGAAGTTGTGGATGGTGTCGGCCAGCAATGCGACGGAGCCGCTGATGAGGACCACCAGGAACTGCAGGACGGTGGTTCCAAGGAGTATGAAAAGACTGATCTTCAGTGCCCGGACGCCCTGTGTACTGGACTCAAGCGCGTCGTCGATTGAATCGGCGGCATCGTGGGTGTGCGGGACGAAAAGCTCATACAGCCACCCCTTGAGCCCCTTGTGGTGCTCGTGGGAGTGTCCGTCATGGTCATGGTCATGGTCATGGTCGTGCACGTGCACGTGGTCCTCGTGATGACCAACTTGCTGGTGACCGCTCATGCCGATTCCTGTTCTGCGCGGTGGTGTGCAGGAGTACCGCCCAAGGCGTGTTCTGCTTGGAATATTGCATCCGCGACCAACTGGCGGGCATGCTCGTTCTCGAGGCGGTACATGACCCTGGTTCCGTCCTGTCGCGTGGAAACCATTCTCGCCAAGCGCATTTTGGCAAGGTGCTGCGACACTGCAGCGGGGGACTTCCCGACGAGGTCCGCCAGCGCTCCGACGGCCATTTCGCCGTTCCGGAGCGCGAGGATTATCCGGACCCTCGTGGCGTCAGCCAGCATCGCGAACACTTCGACAGCCAATTCAACGTATTGGCTGTCGACGCCCAGCGAGCAAGAACTATTATCTGCATTCATACGCAGATTCTTTCACAGATCCCGACGAAACCCACATCGAGGGCCCGGGATGGCGAACCAGAGGTCGATGAGGCGCAGCGATCAGCCAGGCCAGAATGAAGTTCTCAATACCTCGGGAGTGAACTCTCAGTGAACCCGCGGACACTATCCACAGCCTTGTGCACACTGGGTAAAACCACAGGTCCAAGGCGTGAGGGCCCGGTTTTCACCTGAATGTCGGGGATCCTGGCTTCATGTACATGGATGTCCACATGAATTGTCCACAGCTGTGGATAAAGTTACGCACTTCTGTGGAAAGCGGGTGGGTATCAGAGCCAAACTCCGGAGCTGCCCCGACGGTGGCTGTCAAGAAGATGCGTATCGATCATCCCGATCGCCTCCATCAGCGCATACATGGTGGTGGGGCCAACGAAAGCGAAGCCCTTCTTACGCAGGGCCTTGGACAGAGCAATTGACTCCGGCGATTGGGTAGCGACGTCGGCAAACGTACGCGGTTCCGGCGTCGACTCCGGTTGGAACGACCACACGAAGTCCACCAACCCGCCCTCGCTCCGCAAGGCGATGGTGGCCTTGGCGGTGGTGATGGCCGCACGGATCTTAAGGCGGTTGCGCACGATTCCCGAATCCTGCATCAGCCGTTCGACGTCCGCCTCCGTGAAAGCCGCGACGCTTTCAGGGTGGAAGTCCAGGAAAGCGGACCGGAATGCCTCCCGCTTGCGCAAGATGGTGGCCCAGGACAGGCCCGCTTGGAATCCCTCGAGGCTGATGCGCTCATACAAGCCCCGTTCGTCCCGGACGGGCATGCCCCACTCGTGGTCGTAGTACTCGCGCATGAACGGGTCAACGGATGCCCACGGCGGACGCGCAAGGCCGTCGTGGCCAATGATGGTGCCGTTCTCGGGCGGGTTCATAGGTGTTCCTCCACAGGGAGCCGGGCAAAAGCTGTTGTTGACATTGTGCCCCCGTCCTACGACATTCCCGTGACACGCATGGTGATGTTGATCCGCCCCCGCGGCAACCCGCAGCCTTCGGGAGCGGTTCCGGGGAGAACTTTGGTGACTCCGTGGTACGCAAAACGGGATGCGCCACCGAACACGAAGAGGTCTCCTGAGGAGAGTTCGACGTCGGTATACGGCTTGGTGCGCGTCTCCGTGTTTCCGAAGCGGAAGACGCAACTGTCTCCGATGCTGAGCGACACCACAGGGGCCCGGGACCTTTCGTCCTTGTCCTGGTGCATCCCCATCTTGGCGGCCCCGTCGTAGAAATTCACCAGCGCAGTGTCCGGCGTATAGCCGGCGGCTTCGGCGGCGTCGCCGTGGGCCTCGAAGAGCGCTTTGCGGCCCAGACGCACCATCCAGTCAGGAAAGTCGAGGACCCGCCGCCCGTTGACGTCAAAGGCCTCGCGTGTGTACCGATAGGGCTGCCAGTGCCAGCCGAGGCAGACCGTCCGGACGGACATCGGGTGCCCGCCTGGAAGGACGGCGGCGCGCAAGGGGACGGGACCTCGCGTCCACTCTTCGAAACGGGCTGCGATCCACTGTTGCTGTTCAAGGCTCAACCAGCCCGGAACGTGAACCGCGCCGGGCGCGATCTCCCGGGGACCGGCGTCGGGCGGTTCCGGCAACTCAAGCGGAAACAGCGGCTCTGTCCACCCTGAACTCATGCTGCCTCGAGCGCCAACAGGGCTCGTTTGGCTTCCGTGCCGCCGAGGTAGTTGCCGAACGATCCATCGGATTTCACCACCCGGTGGCAAGGAACAATCACCGGCAGCGGGTTGGTGGCGCAAGCAGTGCCGACGGCGCGCACGGCTCGCGGACTTCCGGCCGCCAAGGCCACTTGCGCGTAGCTTTCCGTGTGGCCGTAAGCGATTTGCGGCAAATGTTCCAGGACGCTGAGCCGGAACCCGCGCGAAAGGCTGAAATCCAGGGGGAGGTCGAACTGGTGCCGGGTCCCGGCGAAGTATTCGTCGAGTTCGCGGGCAGCCGGGTCCAGGCGGCTCGCTGAGAAAAGGATCCGCGGACTGAGCTTTTCCGCGAGCAGCTGCAGTACGGCGTCGTGGTCTTCCACCTCGAATGCCACGCGCACCATGCCGCGCTCGGTGGCCGCAAGGAGCAGTTTGCCGATCGGGGAATCCACCGTGCGGTAGGCAATGTCGAGGGCGTGCTGCTCCGCTGCAGCCGCTGCGAGGCGGTCGTGGAGCCGCCGCATGACAGCCGGCTCCACGGAATCGAGGGGTGCGAGGAGTTCGGAGACGTCGGGTTCGTCGTGGTGGGTGGTCATGGGGTTTCTTCTTTCACGTAGCTCAAGGAGCTGTCGAGGAGAATGGCGCGCAACGCCTTGACGCCGTCGGCTCCCGCTCGACGCGCTGCGTCGGGGGTTCCGCCGAGAAGCCCGGCGACATCCTTGTAGGGGAGCCCGGCGAGGTAGTGGTACGCCACCGCCCGGCGCTGCTTCGGCGGAAGCTGCCCGACGGCGTCGAGCACCTCCCGGTGGCCGTCGCCGGGGATTCCGAGAGCCGACGGTCGCACGGGCAGTTCGTCCACCGGAACCGGCTGGCGGTTCCTGGAGCGGACGATGTCGATGGATTTGCGGTGGGCGATCGTCACGAGCCAGGCCTGGACGTTGGCACCGGCCGGAAGTTCCGGGTAGGCCTTCAACGCGGAGAGGAAAGTCTCGGACCAGCCGTCTTCCGCGTCGTGGACGCCGAGAACCGCGCGGCACACGCGCAGGACCGTGGGTCCGTGCTCCCGGACGACCAGCTCGAACGGCTTCTTGGGCTCCATTAGAAGAGCTTGCTTTCCTTCGCCGCCGCTGGTTCTTCGAGTTCCAGGAGGAACCGTTTGTTGTCGAGGCCGCCGGCGTATCCGGTGAGCTTCCCGTCGCGCCCCACCACCCGATGGCACGGGACGATGATGCTCAATGGATTGCGTCCAACTGCCGAGCCGACGGCCTGGGAAAGGTTGCGATCGCCCAGTTCAGTGGCCAGTTCTCCGTAGCTGACGGTTTCCCCGTACGGAATTTCTTCGAGCCTTGCCCAGACCCGCTGCTGGAACGGATTCCCTGAAGCCTTGAACGGCACGTCGAACACGGTCCGCTCGCCAGCCAGGTATTCGCCGAGTTCAACGGCAGTTTGGTGGAACAGGGGATCCTCGGCCGGGACGGCTTCACCGAAGAATTCCGAAGGCGGCATATGCCAATGACCCTCGAAGAAAATGCCGGTCAGCTGATCGTCCCGGGCAGTCAGTGTGAGCCGGCCCAGCGGGGAATCAATCGTAGTGTGCCTGGTGGTCATGTCTAGTAGACGCTGCAGGCGGCGGAAATGTGAGGTCGCCGCTCAGGAGCGCCAGCGCGTGGTCATGAGGAAGCCGACAATTGCGATGCCGAAACCTGCCACGATGTTCCAGGAGGCCCATGCGGGCACGGGAAGTTGGCCGCTGGTGATGTAGAAGGTGATGATCCACAGCAAGCCGATGATCATGAGACCGAACATGACGGGCTTGTACCAGATGGGGTTCGGCTTGTACTGCTGCGCGGTGGCCGCTTCGGTGGGGCGGGCGGCCCTCTTGCGGGGCTTGGACTCGGGCACGGTTCCTCCTTGGCCGGCTGAATGAAAGGCCGCGCGCCAGCTTGATATCCTGCAGGAAGGAAAATTCCAGCGGTCAACGCGCACGCGGCAATTCCGGGGTTCGTTCTAGCAGCCAAGTCTAGCCGGATTTCGGAGGCTCCTCGTCGTCGGGCATCCGCGCCTGCAAAGAGGAGATCCAGTGGCGCAGCAGCAGACGCAGCAAGCCGCTGCCGTGCCGGACGACGGTACAGGAACCGGCGCGGAGCGTCCCCGCACCAGGGGACACAAGCCGCGGTCGGCGAGGCGCAAGGGACGGTCAAGCACGGGGGACATTGTGCGCAAAATCGTCCAGATCGTGGGCGAGTTGCTCGTCACCGCGGGACTCATCCTGCTGCTCTTTGTGGCTTGGGAACTGTGGTGGACCAACGTCGAAGCCGACGCCAAGCAAAGCCAGGCCGTCCAGGGTTTTGCGAAGAGTTTTGCGGGACCGGTGGCGCCCGTTGCCCCTGCCAACCCTGCTGCACCGCCGGACTACGGGAAGCCCGTGGTTGCCGAGGCTCCCGAGCACGGCGGCATGATCGGCATCATGTACATTCCTCGATTCGGCCCGGATTATTCGCGGCCCATCATCGAGGGAACCGGTTCCGACATTCTGGACACGCTGGGCCTTGGCCATTACGGGACCACAAGCATGCCGGGAGCCCCGGGCAACTTCGCCGTCGCGGGGCACCGCCAGACCCATGGCGCAGTGCTGGACAACATCCATCTCCTGGTACCGGGCGACAAGATATATGTGCAGACCAAAGATGGTTACTACACATACGTTTTCCGCAACAACCAGATCGTGCTGCCTTCCCGGACGGACGTCCTTCTTCCGGTTCCCACACAGCCCGGTGCGACGCCCACCGAAAGCTACCTGACCATGACCAGCTGCAATCCGCGCTTCGGTGCGCAAGAACGCATCATCGCTTACTCCGTTCTGGAGAGCTGGCAGCCGGCATCCGCCGGGCCACCACAGGACATCGCCAAGCAAGTCGCCCAGACGGCCGGAAAGGGTTAAGCCATGTACGGATGGATCTTCCGCCACCTTCCGGGACCCCTCTGGGTGCGTATCCTGACATCAGCGGCCCTCGTGGCATGCGCGCTTGTCTTGATGGTTCAGTTCCTGTTCCCCTGGATGTCACAGTTCACTACTTTCACCGACTCAACGATTGGTTCAGCACAGCAGCCATGAGCACAACAAAAATCCTCGTCGTGGACAACTACGACAGCTTCGTCTACACCCTGGTCGGCTACTTGCAGGAACTCGGTGCGGAAACCACAGTGGTCCGGAACGACGACGTCACCCTCGCCGAAGCGATCGAGCTGGCGGACGCGCGCGACGGCGTGCTGATCTCCCCCGGCCCCGGAACCCCGGCGGACGCCGGAGTCTGCATTGAGTTGATCAGGTGGTGCGGAGACAACAACAAACCGATGTTCGGGGTCTGCCTCGGGCACCAGGCACTGGCCGAGGCCTATGGCGGGACCGTCACGCACGCACCGGAGCTGATGCACGGCAAGACATCACCTGTGCAGCATGACGGCAAAAGCGTTTTCGCCGGTCTGCCTTCGCCGGTGACGGCAACCCGCTACCACTCCCTGGCGGCAGTCAGGGAAAGCATTCCCGACGTCCTGGAAATCACCGCCGAAACCGCCAGCGGGGTGGTCATGGGCCTGCAGCACCGTTCGGCGCCGCTGTGCGGTGTGCAGTTCCACCCGGAATCGGTGCTCACCGAAGGTGGCTACCTCATGCTCGGCAACTGGCTTGAATCACTCGGGATGTCCGGGGCGGCCGCCCGTGCAGCCACCCTGAGCCCCCTGATCCAGCGCTAGCCGCCTAGTCCGCCCAGGCCTCCGCCGCCCTTCGTGTCGCTCGGAGAAGGCGTGGGGGTCGGAGTGGGACTCGGGGGCGGGGCGGGAGCCTTCGCGACAATCACGCTGATGGTCTTGCCCTGCTCCACGAGGGAATTGAAGGCATCTCCCTGGCCCGTCACCTTTCCAGGGGCTACTTGCGAATTCTCCTGTTCGGTGACCGCGATGGCCAGGCCGTTCTGCTTGAGCAGTGCCTCGGCATCTGCCTTGCTCAATCCAACGAGTTGAGGCACGGCTACTTTGCCCGTGGACACCACCAAGTCAACGGTGCTGCCCACGCCCACCACGGCTCCGGAAGCCGGCTTGGTGCTGATGACGGAGCCCGCGGGGACCGTGGCACTATTGGCCAAGGTACTTGACCCGCCTACGAGTCCAGCCTGGCGCAGGAGGTCGCGGGCAGCGGCTTCGGTGAGGCCGCTCAGGCCTGCCGGGACGGTCGCCGAGACCGGCCCGTCTGAAACGTTCAGCGTGACTTGTGATTTCGGCGCCACTTGGGACCCCGCGCCGGGGTCGGTGCTGATCACTGTCCCCTTGGGTACCTTGTCATCCGGGACATGATGAGACTCCGGGCTGAGATTGGCGCCGTAAAGCGTCTGCAATGCCGTGGCCTCGCTCATATTGGTGACCGCCGGTACCGGGATCAACGCGGGCGGAGCCGGCTTCTGGTTCACCGTGCTGTACACCCAGAATCCGCCGCCGGCCAAGACCAGCAGCACCAAAATAACCACCACTGCGGTCCACGCACGACGGCGGGACTTCTGCCTGGCGGTCCGCTCGCGTTCAGGGGCGAAACCAAGCGGCATGGCGCCGTCGTGCTCTGCCTCAGACTCCGATTCGGCTGCCTCCCGGGCCAGCATGTCCTGGTCGCCGGCGGCCTGGCCGTTGCCTGGCTCTCCGCTCAGGGTGCTGTCCAGGAATTCTGCGCCCATCAGGCCGCGAGCCAGGCCACCTTCCGGAATCTGCTGTGTCGACGGCACCGCCTCCTGGACGTCGGTGGGTGTTCCGGCGGCAACTGCCGGAACAGCAACGCCGTTCTTGGCCGCGCGCAGGGCGCGTCGGAAGGCAGCAGCATCCTGGAAACGATCCGCGCGATTCTTCTGCAGGCCCTTGGCCAGGACACTGTCCAGTGCCTCTGAAACGGCCGGATTGAAGGTGCTGGCGGGTTCCGGGATCTCGCGGACGTGCTGGTAGGCCACCGAGACAGGGCTGTCGCCCGTGAACGGAGGACGGGACGTCAGCATTTCAAACAGGAGGCACGCCGCAGAGTACAGATCGCTGCGGGCATCCACGGTCTCGCCGAGGGCCTGCTCGGGCGACAGGTATTGGGCAGTACCAACCACGGCCTGCGTCTGGGTCATGGTTGCCGCGGAATCGGCCATCGCCCGGGCGATTCCGAAGTCCATGACCTTCACATCGTTTGACTCCCCGGTCACCATGACGTTGGCCGGCTTGATATCGCGATGGACGATTCCGGCCTTATGGCTGTATTCCAGAGCGGCGAGGACGCCAAGGATGAATTCGATGGCTTGATCGATGTCCAGTTCCTTGGCCCGGATCAGGTCGCGGACAGTCCGGCCGGACACGTATTCCATGACGATGTAAGGGACCCGGACGTCCTCGCCCGGGCCACCGGGGACGGTGTACTCGCCGGTGTCGTAGATGGCGACGATCGAGGAGTGGTTCAGGGCCGCCACCGCCTGCGCCTCGCGCTTGAAGCGGGCATGGAACTGCGGATCGCGGGCAAGATCGGCACGGAGCAGTTTCACCGCGACAGTTCGTCCGAGCACCGTGTCGATGCCCTTGTAGACATCGGCCATGCCACCACGGCCGAGCAATTCACCGAGTTCGTACCGCCCGTTGAGGACGCGCTGGGATGTCATTGGGGTGCTGTCCTCTCTGTGGGCAGGGGTGGAGCGTCCGGTTGGCATGGTGTCCTACGGGGTGGTCTTAGGGGAAGCAGACGGGTTCGTGGTCGGCTTGGACAGGTGATAGGTCACGACGGACCCGGCCGGTACTTTCTGCCCGGCTGCAGGTTCGGAACTGACGAATGTTCCCGGCGCCTGGCCGGTTGCTCCGTCAACGGGGGCTCCGGTGACCCAGCGCAGGCCCGCACCTTCGATGGTGGCCTGTACTTGCGATTCGGTGGCTCCCTTGCCGATGGTCGGCACCGTGACCATCTGCGGTCCCTTGGAGTAGTTGACGGTGATGGTCGATCCCTTGACCACGGGACCGGAAGGATTGATGTCGATGACAGTGCCGGGCGTGGATGGATCGAAGACCTGGACGCCGTTGACCGCGAGGCCGAGTGCATTGAGATCCGAGCGCACCTTGTCGTACGGCTGTCCCTTGTACTGCTCCGGGATCAGGTTGATCGTATCGGGGGTGGACGTGGCGGGCGTGGGGCTGGCCGAGGTCTCCGTGGGGCTCGGAGTTGCCGAGGTTGGCGGTGCGCTCGAGACCTGGGCCGGAGGGGTGGTGCCCGCCGGTGCTGGCCTGCTGGGCGAGAACAGCCCGGACTGGGTCAGGATCGCCCCTACCACGGCGAGCAGCACGAGCACGATCAGTGCAATGAGCGGCCACGTCCACGGGCTGCGTTTCTTCCGCTGCGGCTCCTCCTGGTACTCCTCTTCTTCATGGAGGTACTGGTTGTGCTCGCCAGCCTGATCCAAACTGCGTTCAGCAGCCAGGGCATTGGCCCGGGCCAGCGGATTTCCACCTTCGGCTGCGGCCCCTACCGCAGCGGCTCCCGCGGCGGCGGCGCCGACTACCGGGAGCGCCGACGTCGACGTCGACCGTGCTTCCCTGCCGTACGGCGAGGTGACAATGCCGGTGGGCGCGGTGGCGATGTCCGTGGGTGCGGTGATGGGGCCCGTGGCGGATTCGAACAGCAACATCCCCGGCACGGCGGCGTGTGCCTTGGCAATGTCGCCGGCGCGGATCGCTTCTGCGGCTTCAGCCAGCTTGATGGCATCCGCAGGACGGTTCTTCGGATCCTTGGCGAGCATGGACATCAGCAGGGCGCGTATCGGGGTAGGCAGGCTTTCAGGCAGCGGCGGCGGGGCGTCGTTGACCTGGGCCAGCGCAATGGCGATCTGGGATTCGCCGGAGAACGGACGATGCCCCGTGAGGCACTCGTAGCCGATAATCCCGAGGGAATATATGTCCGAGGCGCCTGTGGCCGTTTGTCCGGTGGCCTGCTCCGGAGCCAGGTACTGCGCCGTACCCATGACTTGGCCGGTCTGCGTGAGCGGAACCTGGTCCGCCAGGCGGGCGATACCGAAGTCGGTGATCTTGACACGGAAGTCCGGCGTGATCAGCAGGTTGCCCGGCTTGATGTCCCGGTGCACCAGGCCCTGGGCATGCGCGGGGGCCAGAGCCCGGGCTGTCTGGGAAATGATGGACAGGGTGCGGTCCGGGGAAAGGACCTGCTCGTGTTCCAGCATGCTGCTCAGCGGCTGACCTGGTACCAATTCCATCACCAGATAGGCGGAGCCGTCTTCCTCTCCGTAGTCGAAGACGTTGGCGATTCCCACGTGATTAAGCAGCGCAGTGTGGCGGGCCTCGGCGCGGAACCGCTGGAGGAACCCGGGGTCACCGGTGTATTCCTCCTTGAGTACCTTGATGGCGACGATCCGGCCGAGGATCTGGTCCTTTGCCCTCCAGACCTCTCCCATGCCGCCAATCGCAATGCGACTGGTCAGCTGGAACCTGCCGCCGAGGGTGATTCCTGACGTAGGCCTCACTTGTTCAACACCGCCTCAAAAATCTTCTTCGCGTTCGGACTGGTTAGCTTTGCGCCTGTAGACACATCAACGCCTTCCATGACAATGGTGACGGCTACCTGCGGGTCGTTGGCCGGGGCGAACCCGGTAAACCATGAGTTGTTCAAGCCTGAATCGCCGAGTTGCGCCGTACCGGTCTTGCCGGCCACCTGGACTCCCGGCACCGCGGCACCGCTCGCAATGCCCTTGGATACGACGTCGGTCATCCACTGTGTGATCTGGCTGGCGATATCGGGCGTGGTGGAAGTACGCAGCGCTTCGGCCTTGGGCTCACTGATGACACGCAGGTCAGGTGCCCGCACAGTCTTGATGAGGTTCGGCTTCATCTGGACGCCCTTATTGGCAATAGCGGCGGTCATCATGGCGATTTGCAGCGGAGTGGCCCTGACGTCACGCTGCCCGACGGCGGACTGGGCCAGCGCCGCCTGGTCCAGATTCTTGGGGAAGACACTGACCGCGGACTGCAGCTTGAGCTGGTCCCCGAAATCCTGTCCGAAGCCGAACTTGCTGGCCTGGTCCGCGATGGCGTTCTGACCCAGGTCCAGCGCGATGCTCGCGAAGGGCGTGTTGCACGACTGTTCCAAGGCGAAAGGGAAATCGGCTGTGTTGCGGGTTGAGCAGTTGCCGCCGGCATAGTTCGGCAGGGAGGCATTCGAACCGGGCAAGGGCAGGCTGTCCGGGTTCGGCAAGACACTGTCCTTGTTGTATTTCCCGGAGCTCAATGCAGCCGCGGTATCGACGAGCTTGAACACGGAACCGGGCGCCAACAGCTCGCCGGTGGGCCCGCTCACGGACTGGTTGAGGTTGATGCCGGGGACCTGGTTGATTTGATCGTAACCGGCCTTTTCCTTGGCGGGATCGTGCGTGGCGATCAAGTTGGGGTTATAGGACGGCTTGGAAACCATCGCGATGATGGCACCCGTCTTCGGGTTGGTGACGACAATTGAGCCGCGCTGACCGTCAGGAATGAGGTCGTATGCCAGCTTCTGGATCACGGGATCGAGGGTCAATTCCACCGAGGCGCCCTTCGGCTGGCTCCCGAGGAAAATCTGGCTCACGCGGTCAAGGAAGAGCTGGTCGGAGCTGCCTGCCAACTCATCCCGGAGCTGCTGCTCGAGCCCGGTGGACCCGTAGGTCCTGGAGAAGTAGCCTGTGATCCCGGCGTAGAGCTCCGGTTGGGCGTAACTGCGCTGGTACTTGCAGGTTTCGTCTCCGGCGACGGATTCGGCGATCGGCTTGCCGCCCACGATGATGGCACCGCGGTCGTTGCAGTAGTTCGCCAGGACGGCGCGCTGGTTCCACGGATTGTCATTGAGGTCGCCGGCGCCGATGACCTGGACATAGCTTATCGCGCCAAAGAGCAGGGCGAACATGGCAACTGCTGCCATCCACGAATTGCGTATGGAATGGTTCATGAGGTCTGCACCGCCTCTGTGGGGGCATGGGTAATGGGCGTAGTGTCCACCGGGCCGCGCGCGGTGTTCGAAATCATGAGCAGCAAGCCCACGATGATCCAGTTGGCAAGCAAGGAGGAACCGCCCGCCGCAAGGAATGGAGTGGTCAGCCCGGTCAGGGGGATCAGCCGCGTGACGCCGCCGATCACTACGAAGCACTGCAGCGCTATGGCAAAGGACAGGCCACAAGCCAAGAGCTTGCCGAACGCGTCCCGCGCGCCAAGAGCCGCGCGGAACCCGCGGGTGAAAAGGAGCATGTAGAGCATCACGACGGCAAAGAGGCCGATCAGTCCGAGTTCCTCACCGATGAGGGCCACGATCATGTCGCTGTTGGCAAACGGCACCAGATCCGGCCTGCCTTGTCCGAGCCCTGTGCCTCCGAGGCCGCCATCGGCCATGCCGAAGAGGCCTTGGACGATCTGTCCGCTGCCGCCCGGGGAGCGGTCGAAGACTTCCGGGGTGAAGGCGTTCCACCAGCTGTCCAGGCGGAACGCGACGTGGGAGAAGAACCTGGACGCCAGGAATCCACCGCCAAGGATCAGGGCGACTCCGATGACCACCCAGCTGATTCGGCTCGTTGCCACGTAAATGATGACGATGAACAAGCCGAAGAAAAGGATTGACGTGCCGAGGTCCCGCTGGAACACGAGGATGCCGATGCTCACGAGCCAAGCCGTGATCATCGGTCCAAGATCCTTGAAGCGCGGCAATTGCATGGGGCCGATTTTTCGGCCGGCAAGCAGGATGAGGTCCCGGTTGGAGGAAAGATAACCTGCGAAGAATATAGCCAAGGTGATCTTGGCGATTTCGCCTGGTTGGAAAGTCATGGGACCGATCCGGATCCAGACGCTGGCGCCGAGCACCTCGCCAGCGGAGATACCGGGAACGAGCGGCAGTACAAGGAGAACTGCGCTGGCCGCCAGCGAAATAAATGTGAAACGGCGAAGGAGGCGGTGGTCCTTGAGGAACCAAATTACGACGATTGACACGGCCATGGCCAGGAGGGTCCAGCGCAACTGGTTGTTACCCGTGTCCTCGCCTGGCTGGTCCATGCGATGAATGAGGGCCAGTCCCAAGCCGTTGAGGGCAACGACGATCGGAAGGATGATCGGATCGGCATATTTTGCGCGGAACCTGAGGATCATGTGAAAAGCGAATGCCGCCACGATCAAGAGACTCGACTGGAACCAGAAATCGCCATCGAAGGCGGCCGGACTGTTGAGCCCGACCATGGCGCTGGCGCCGATTCCCACAGCCAGGGCAAGGACCAGCAGGACGAGCTCGACGTTGCGGCGCGGCTTGGGTGTGGTGATGGCCAGAATCATCGCGACACCGCGCACGTGGGGGCAGCCGTGGACGTGGGTGACGATGTTGGCGGGTTCGAGGGACTCGGACTCGCCGGCGTCGGGCTTGCCGTGGGGGTGGGACTCGCCGTCGGTTTGGCTGTGCCCGTGGGGCAATTGACGGGCAGCCCCGTGGTGCCCTTTTCCTGCAGGTTTTTCACAATCTGCTGGGCATCGGCGAGATCCCGCGCCGGAACGGTCTGGCGAACGACTTGTTGCGTGAATTCAGGCAAAGAATCCATGCGGATGTTCGTCCTGGCCTCAACTTTCGAGAGCTGGAACGGGCCAAGGCTCTGGGAAATGCCATTGAAAATTGCGACGTGCTGGTCGAATTCACCGACGTAGTAGCGTGTCTGGGTCCACGCATAGCCGAGCCACAGCCCGGCGACCACGAATATGGCCAGGACTGCGGCAATGGCCGGCGTCAGCCAGCGTCGCTTCCGGGCGACAGGCGGTTGTAGATCCTGGCGGTCCTGTTCAGCCTTGTGGGTCAGCACCGTGGCAGCCCGGCGTGCAACGCTGCGTCCGGCTATGGTCGGGATCGAACCCGTATCGGCCGCGGTCGCGGCAGCCCCGACCAGTTCGTGCGGACGGCTTGCGAGCTCTTCGCGGAGGATCTCCGCCGACAGGTGCTCGCCAAGGTGGGGGTCTGTCGCCGTCGGAGGCTCAGTGGTCCCGGCGGGGTTTGCCGAACCCGCTACGGGAGCCGCCGCTGCGGTGGGATTTGCCGCGGCTGCGGGGATGTTGGCTCCGGACTCTTTGACCTGGGCTGCCGCATCGTTGCCGTGCGCGCTGTCCTTGCTCGGCGCGGACTTTCCGGGATCGGCCGCTTTCGGCGGCACTGGCGCTTCCCGGACGACGTCGACGGCGGCCGTGCTGAGGTTGTCGCTGGTCTCTTCCACGATTTCCAACAGCACCACGGTGACGTTATCGGGAGCGCCGTTGGCGAGCGTGAGCTCAACGAGGAGCTCGGCGCATTCGGCGAGGTCCTTGGTTTCGCGGACGACTTGCTCCACGACCGCGCCTTGGACGTAGTTCAGGCCATCGGAGCAGAGGAGCCAGCGTTCGCCCGGTACGACGTCGAGCTCGTCCAGGTCCAGCTCGGGGCTCGCGTCCACGTCGCCCAGAACCCGCATGAGGACGTTTTTGTGCGGGTGGGTCTCGGCTTCCTCCGGGCGCAGGCGGCCTTCGTCGATCAGCCTCTGGACGAAAGTGTGGTCCACGCTGATTTGCTCGAATTTGCCATTGCGCAGGCGGTAGGCGCGGGAATCGCCGATGTGCGCGAAGTGCAGCCGCCTGCCTTCGAGGAGCAGGGCGGTGACCGTGGTGCCCATGCCTGCGAGCTTCGGGTCTACGTGGACGAGCTCGGAGAGGAGGGAATTGGCGGTCTGGATTTCGTCTGCCAGGACTGTTTCCGCGCCGTCCGGGTAGGAATCGTGATCGAGGTGGATCATGTCCAGCACGGTGGATGCCGAGGCGACGTCCCCGCCCGCGTGCCCGCCCATTCCGTCCGCGACGACGGCAAGATGCCGGCCCGCATACGCAGAGTCGTCGTTCTTCGAGCGGACACGCCCGACGTCGGACCGCGCCGCGTAACGCATGATGAGGGGGAGTTCCGGAGGCAGAGCCTTGCCCTCGGAAGCTTGGGGGGAAGCCATGGGCTACGCCCTCAATTCGATGACCGTCTTGCCGATCCTCACGGGGACACCAAGCTCCACCGGCAGGGCGCGGGTCAATTGCTGATCGGCGAGGTAGGTGCCGTTGGTGGAGCCAAGATCTTCGATGAACCATCGGCTGCCCTGGGGGAACAAGCGCGCGTGCCTGCCCGAAGCATAATCATCCTCGAGGACCAACGTGGCCTCTTGTGCGCGGCCCAGCAGAATCGGACTCGCAGCCAAAGGAAGCGTGGTCCCTTTGAGCGGGCCTTCGACGACGACGAGCCGGTGCGCCTGTTGCTTCACGGGCTGGGGTGGCGCGGGGGCGAGTTCCGGGTGCTTGCGTACTTCGCGCGCCGTCGGAGTTCCCATGGCTGCTTTGCGGCCGATCACGAGATCACGACGCATGGTCGAGACGATGCTGAAGATCAAAATCCACAGCAACAGCAGGAAGCCGAAGCGGAGGGCGGTGATGGTCAGTTCACTGATGTCGCTCACGGGCGCCCACCAGAGGGCTGGGGGAGAAGTCTGAAGATGATCTTGGTCCGTCCCATGGTGATGGTGGATCCGTCAGTAAGTTCCACACTGCCGTCCACTTTATGGCCGTTGACGTAGCTTCCGTTGGTGGAACCGAGGTCGACGGCGCGGATGACTCCGTCGGCCGTCTGGATTTCCAAGTGCTTGCGCGAGACGCCGGTATCGTCCACCAGGATGTCGGCCTCGGATGACCTGCCCAGCACGATGGAAGGCGCGTTGAGGGAATAGCGTTGTCCGCCGATGTCCAGGACAGGCTGGAGCCGGGTGGGCTCGCGGCTCGGCGCCGCGGGGACAACGGGCCGAGGAGCAGCGGGCGCGGCAGCCCCGTCGGATTTCTCCGTGCGGGACGTGATTTCGAAATGGCCTTCGCGCTGGGCTTCGTCGTGACGGAAGGAGATCCGTACCGGACCCTGCAGGATGTAACCTTGGCTGCGCACGTGCTGGATGACGACGTCGCACAATTCTTCGGCCAGGGGAGTTCCCCAGTCCTGGGCGCGCGCGAAGTCTTGATCGCTCAAGAGGACGTCGAAGACGTTGGGAGCCAAGGTACGGCCGGCCGAAATAGTGATGGACTGGTTGTCCAGTTCGCGCCGAAGTTTGCTCGCTATCTCCACCGGCTCCACCCGAGCCCGCGAACCGGTGGAGAAGACGCCGCGGACGGCCTTTTCGATGCCACGCTCAACCCTGTCAAGCAAGCCCATGGTCTTTCTCCTTCCGCTTCGTTGACCCTGCAGTATCAGTAGCCAAGACGAATCCCCGCAGTGGCCAGAGCGCACGCGAGAAGCCTGTCTTCAACCCCGATACTACTGGGCAAGACTGTGAATGGCCTTATTCCACAACGGCTGGAACGCCGGAAAAGTTCGCCGGCCTGCATCATTTCGGGACGCTCTTCGCCGGATTTCCGCATCCTGTGGGCAACCGGCAATCCGTGGCGTCCCGGGGTTTTACGGCCTGTCCTTGGTCGATTGGTGTTTTCAACGGGTTGTCCGTTATGCTTGATCTCGCTGCTTTCGCAGGGGTAAGGCCGGGGAAACCTGGTACGGCCCGGGCGAAGGAAGTTGCGCGCGAGTGGCGGAACGGCAGACGCGCTGGCTTCAGGTGCCAGTATCCGAAAGGGTGTGGGGGTTCAAATCCCCCCTCGCGCACGCAATTCAAGGAACCCCGGTCTCTGATCGGGGTTCCTTTGTTTAACTCCCAACTGACTCGTGTTTAACTCCCAACTAACTCGCATTTGTTGTCGTTTTGACGGCTCATAACGACAACAAATGCGAGTCAGTTGGGCGATGCCCGGAGCGCGCCGAGCCCGGTGATCAGCGCATCCAAGCCCATGCTGAACGCGAGGTCGGACGGGTAGTTGTTCCGTTCGGGTCCAAGGCTGCGGACCGCCGAAGTGAAGTGCGGCGTGGAGTCGGCCAGGCGGCCGGAATCGAAAATGTCCGCCGGCGCGTTCGCGTCGAAAGCGGCACCGAAAATATAAGCCTCGAGGGCCACGATGCTGGGGATGATCTGCTTCTCCGGGAAACCCGCACGGAGAAATCCCTCCGTGACGGCTTCGTACATCGCGAGCGTCTGCGGGGCGTCCGTCACGGGGAGGACCGCGATCACCGAGATCAGCGGGGTGTGCCTTGCGAAGATGCGGCGGTAGGAATATGCCCATTGCCGGACGGCCTCCTCCCAGGGAAGCGTGCTGAAACCGCCGAAGTCGACCTTGGACATCAGGTCTTCTTCCACGAGCTTGAGGACTTCATCTTTGGAGGACACGTGGTTGTAAAGGGCCGACGGCGCCACTCCCAGGGAGCGCGCGAGTGCGGCCATGGTGAGCCCGTCGTAGCCCTTCTTGCTGATCAGTTCCAGCGCCGCTGCAGTGATGCCGTCCTGGTCCAGGACCGCCGCCATTGGCCGTCCTGCCCTGCGGCGCGCTTTGGTCTCGCCGGGAGCGGGGGTGGGTTCAGGCATCGCTGACCTTTCTGGAGGCTGTGTCAATGCATTATTCCATTTGGGTCTTCACAGCCGGGGTCAAGCCAGCTACAGTTGAGATAAATGAACGTCATTCATTTAGTGGTCAGCCAACGGGGACGGCCACAGAAAGGACATCATGTTGAATCTTGATCGCGACGTTGTAATTGTCGGTGCCGGTCCGTCGGGGTTGACGGCCGCCCGCGAATTGAAAAAGGCCGGACTCAGCGTTGCCGTGCTCGAAGCACGCGACCGCGTCGGTGGGCGCACATGGACCGACACCATTGACGGGGCCATGCTGGAAATCGGCGGACAATGGGTGTCCCCGGACCAGACCGCCCTCATGGGGCTCCTGGACGAACTGGGCCTCAAGATGTACTCCCGCTACCGCGACGGCGAATCTGTCTATCTCGCGCCGGACGGCAGCCGCACCCGCTACACCGGGGCTTCCTTCCCGGTCAGCGAAACCACTGCAACCGAGATGGACAGGCTCATTGCCATCCTGGACGGCCTCGCTGCCGAGATCGGCCCGGAGGAGCCCTGGGCCCACCCGAAGGCCCGCGAACTGGACACCATCTCCTTCCACCACTGGCTCCGCCGGAACTCCACGGACGAGGAAGCCTGCAACAACATCGGCCTCTTCATCGCCGGCGGCATGCTGACCAAGCCGGCCCATGCTTTCTCCGCCCTGCAAGCAGTGCTGATGGCAGCTTCGGCAGGTTCCTTCTCCAACCTGACGGATGAAGACTTCATCCTGGACAAGCGGGTTATCGGCGGCATGCAGCAGGTCTCCGTGTTGATCGCCGCGGAACTGGGTGACGACGTCGTACTTAACAGCCCGGTCCGCACCATCAATTGGGAGCCGGCCGGCGAAGGCCGCCGCGTCACCGTCGAGTCCGAGCGTGCAACCGTCAACGCGCGATTCGTCATCATGGCTGTCCCGCCGAACCTGTACTCCCGCGTGTCCTACAACCCGCCGCTGCCGCGCCGCCAGCACCAGATGCACCAGCACCAGTCCCTGGGCCTCGTCATCAAGGTCCACGCTGTCTACAGCACGCCGTTCTGGCGCGAAGACGGACTGTCCGGCACGGGCTTCGGCGCCGACGCCCTGGTCCAGGAGGTCTACGACAACACCAACCACGGGGACACGCGCGGCACCTTGGTGGGCTTCATTTCGGACGAAAAGGCAGACGCCGTCTTCGAGCTCAGCGCCGAGGACCGCAAGAAGAAGGTCCTTGAGTCCATCGCGAGCTTCCTGGGCGAGAAGGCCCTGGATGCCGAGGTCTACTACGAATCCGACTGGGGTTCCGAGGAATGGACCCGCGGAGCCTATGCGGCCAGCTATGACCTGGGTGGTCTGCACCGCTACGGCAAGGACCAGCATGCCAACGTCGGACCCATCTACTGGTCCTCCTCCGATCTGGCTGCGGAAGGCTACCAGCACGTTGACGGAGCAGTCCGGATGGGCCAGGCAACGGCCGCCAGGATCGTCACCGCCAACAACCTCGTCGCTGCGGTACCGGTGGCGTAGTCGATCCAATCCAAACGTGAGGTCTCGGCTCCTTCGCTCGTTGAAAGGGACGAGACCTCACTCTTGGAATCAGGGCAACTGGGCCCCGTGAGCAAGATTGTTGAACAATCTTGACGTTTCAGGCATGATGGTGAGGTATTCAACCTGAGACGGGGATCACAATGCCTTTTATTGACCTCAACAGCGACGTCGGAGAATCGTTCGGCAACTGGACTATGGGCGATGACGCTGCCGTCTTCCGTTACGTGTCGAGTGCCAATGTCGCCTGCGGATTCCACGCCGGAGATCCCAGCACCATCGCCAGCACCTGCCGCGAGGCCGTCGCTGCCGGGGTGACCATCGGTGCCCACGTGGGTTATCGGGACCTCGCGGGTTTCGGCCGCCGATTCCTGGACTGCTCCGCCACGGAACTGGCCGACGACGTTCTGTACCAACTCGGCGCACTCCAAGCTTTGGCCCACGCGGCCGGTTCCGAGATCAAGTACGTCAAACCACACGGCGCCCTCTACAACGCGATCGTCCACCACGAAGTCCATGCCCAGGCAGTGGCCGACGCCGTCCATGCCTTCAGTCCCGGACTCCCGCTGCTTCTCCTGCCGGGCTCCGTCGCACTCGCCAAAGCCGAAGCGAAGGGGCTCCGCGGAGTAGCCGAGGCATTCGCCGACCGCGCCTACAACGCGGACGGCACCCTCGTATCGCGCCGCGAAGAAGGCGCGGTGCTCCACGATCACGCCGCCATCACCGAGAACATGGTCCGCCTGGCAACTCAGGGCAAAATCGTGGCCCGCGACGGTTCTGTGCTTAACGTCCACGCCGAAAGCATCTGCGTACACGGAGACACTTCCGGCGCCGTGGCCATGGCAGCCGCCGTCCGCGAAGGACTCGAAGCAGCGGGCGTCACCGTACGGAGCTTCGCGTGAGCCTCACGGGAATACGATGGGCGGGCCCGCGCGCCCTGCTGGTGGAACTTTCCGACCTCCCTTCCGTGCTGGCGTTTCATTCCAGCTTGCTTGCCGAGCCCCTGCCCGGCCAGCTCGATGCGGTGGCCGCGGCAGCCACCGTACTTCTCAAGTTCGGCACGCATGCCGAGGCACTCGCGGCACGCACCGTCGTCGGGCATGTTGACCTGGGAACTGTGCCACGCGACAGTTCCCGCGACGTCACGATCGAAGTGGTGTACGACGGCAAGGACGTCGCCGAGGTGGGCATCCTCACCGGTCTGGGCCGGGACGGCGTCGTGGCCGCGCACACCGGACAGCTTTGGACCGCGGCTTTCGGCGGTTTCGCCCCGGGCTTCACGTATTTGCTCGGCGAGAACCACACCCTCGACGTTCCGCGCCGGAGCTCGCCACGCACCGCCGTTCCGGCCGGTTCCGTGGCGCTCGGCGGAACGTTTTCCGCCGTTTACCCGCGGCAATCCCCGGGCGGCTGGCAGCTGATCGGACGCACGACGGCGGTCCTCTGGGACCTCGAACGGGAGTCGCCGGCGCTGGTTCGACCGGGAGACAGGGTCCGGTATGTGGCCGTCCGCGAGGCCGTTGCGCTGACTCCCGCCGGGCGCGCGGTCCGCGAAGTGACCGGACCGGCAAGCGAAGTCATCGGTCCCGCCTTGGTAGTGGACTCACCCGGACTGCAATCGCTGGTCCAGGACCTCGGCCGCCCCGGACTGGGAGATCTGGGAGTTTCAGCCGCGGGCGCCGTGGATCAACAATCGACGCGCCAAGCCAACCGCTTGGTGGGCAACGAACCCGGTGCGGCGGTTGTGGAAACGGTGCTGGGCGGACTCTCGGTCCGGGCGGTCGGTGACCAGGTAGTCGCGGTTACCGGAGCGGTGGTGCCCTTGGAAACCCGCGATGCGTCAGGGACTCCGGCCCGCCGCGCCGCGATGTGCGCGCCCTTCGCTCTCCTCGACGGCGAAACCCTCAGCCTGGGAGAGCCGACGCTCGGGGCCCGCAGTTATCTTGCTGTCCGCGGCGGGATTGATGTGCATCCGGTGCTCGGAAGCCGCTCGAGCGACTCGATGTCCGGAATCGGTCCCGCGCCGTTGTCCGCCGGGACCCGCCTCCCCGTGGGAAAGGCGCCGCTCTACCAGATGGTCGGCGCGCCCGAGGAATCCACGCTGCGGCTAGGAGCGGTCTCTTCGGAGCTGCGCATCACCTTGGGCCCGCGGGATGACTGGTTTGATTCCCGGGCCCTGGAGGCGCTCACGGGGGAGGACTGGATCACCACCGAGCAGTCGAACAGGATCGGTGTCCGGCTCAGGCCCGGAAGCAACCGTGCGCTCGAACGAAACCCCGACCGCGGCGCCGGCGAGCTCCCCAGCGAAGGGGCCGTTGCCGGCGCACTCCAAGTGCCACCCAGCGGACACCCGGTCCTGTTCCTGGCCGACCACCCGGTGACCGGCGGGTATCCGGTGATTGCCGTCGTCGTACCCGAAGACCTGCCGACGGCGGCGCAATTGCCGCCCGGCCACAGCGTGCGGTTCACGATCGTGGACCCCGCAACCCTTGAACCACTTGAATCTGCCGCTACCGGCGCTGTCACCGAAGGAAACCAGCCATGAAGAAGGTCCTGATCGCCAACCGCGGCGAGATCGCCGTGCGGATTGCCCGTGCCTGCTCGGACGAGGGCTTGGAGTCTGTCGCCGTGTATTCGGATCCCGACGCCGATTCCCTCCACGTGCGGTTTGCCGACGAGGCCTACGCACTGGGCGGTTCCACCGGCGCGGAGACATACCTGGACATCGCCAAGCTGATCGACGTCGCGCGCCGCTCCGGTGCCGACGCCGTGCACCCCGGATACGGCTTCCTCTCGGAGAACGCGGATTTCGCGCAAGCCGTGATCGACGCCGGCCTCACCTGGATCGGCCCGGCACCGCAGTCCATACGGGAGCTGGGAAACAAGGTGGTCGCCCGCGAGATTGCCGTCCGCGCCGGGGCTCCGCTCGTTCCTGGCAGCGACGGTCCGGTGGCCAACGCCGCTGAAGTACTTGCGTTCGCCTTGGAATACGGCATGCCGGTGGCGATCAAGGCTGCTTTCGGCGGGGGAGGCCGCGGGCTCAAGATTGCGCGGCGCCTGGAGGACATCGAGGACGCGTTCGAATCGGCCGTTCGTGAATCCAAAGCGGCCTTCGGACGCGACGAATGCTTCGTGGAGCGCTTCCTGGACCGGCCTCGGCACGTCGAGGCCCAGATCCTGGCGGATATGCACGGCAACGTGGTGGTCCTGGGAACCCGCGATTGCTCGCTGCAGCGTCGCAACCAGAAGCTTGTGGAGGAGGCCCCCGCACCCTTCCTGAGCCCTGAACAGCGCATGCTCATCCACGAATCGGCCAAGGCCATTTGCCGCGAGGCCGGATACTACGGTGCCGGAACCGTGGAATACCTCGTGGCCGTGGATGGCACCATCTCCTTCCTGGAGGTCAACACGCGCCTGCAGGTAGAGCATCCCGTCACCGAAGAAACGTCCGGGGTGGACCTGGTCCGCGAACAATTCCGGATTGCCGCAGGCGGCAGGCTTTCCCTGACGGAAGACCCTGAGCCCCAAGGACACGCCTTCGAGTTCCGTCTCAACGCCGAGGATCCCGCGCGCGGCTTCCTGCCGGGCCCCGGCACGGTGGACGTCTTCGAAGCGCCCACGGGTCCGGGTATCCGCGTGGACTCCGGGGTTCGCTCCGGCTCGGTGGTTCCCGGAGAATATGATTCCCTCCTGGCCAAGCTGATCGTCCGGGGCGAGGACCGGCAGCAGGCCCTGCGCCGCGCCCGGGCCGCCCTGGACGAGATGCAGATCAAGGGTTTGCCCACCGTGCTTCCCTTCCACCGGGCGGTGGTCCGCCACGAGGCCTTCACCTCGGAGGACAAGCTCGGCGTGTACACCACGTGGATCGAGACCGAGTTCGCCGAGGAGCTGGCCGTGTCTCCCGAGATCGCCCGCGTGGCCCCCGGCTCCGAACGCAGCACGTTCACGGTGGAACTGGACGGCAAGGCGGTGCAGCTTGGGCTCCCCCTTCGCTTGTTCGAAGCGCTGATGAGCGGAGGTGGCGGTTCGGTCGCTGCTGTTTCGGCTCCGGTGGTGGCCGACGACTCCGGTCTGGCATCGCCGATGTCCGGCTCGCTGGTGAAGTGGCTGGTTGAGGACGGTGCGGTCGTCGAAGTCGGACAGCCCGTGGCCGTGTTGGAGGCGATGAAGATGGAAACCACCGTCCCTGCACACCGTTCCGGCACCGTGGCGCGTGGTCCGCACGGGCCGGGCACCGCCGTCGGGCGCGGAGAGGTGCTCGCGAGCATCGGCTGAGGTCCGTGCGCATCGGGGCGCCGGCACATTCTGCTGGATCACTCAAGGGGGCACCGCCTCTTTCCGCGGATTTCCGGGCCGCGTCCGAGGCTTGGACGGAGTGATCCAGCAAAACCCCTCCGGGCATCGCCGTTCGGTAGATTTGGGGCATGCCCATGAACGCTGCGCTTCAAGGAATCGCCGACGCCGGCCACGCAACCCACGCCCACACTGGAGCGTGGGTTGCCGCCCAGCTTCGCCAGCGCATCTCCGATGGCTTGTTGCCGCCCGGCACGAAGCTCTCCGAGCAGGCCTTGTCCGAAGCGCTCGGCGTTTCCCGGAACACCCTGCGGGAGGCCTTTACAGTGCTTGCGGGTGAATCCGTGGTCCAGCGGATTCCCAACCGCGGCGTGTTCGTGGCCGCCCCCGGAGCCGACGATGTCCGCGAAATCTACCGGGTGCGCCGCCTGATCGAGCCGGCTGCGGTGTTGTGGGGCGATGTCCCGGTTGGAGCCCTGGACGCGATGGACGTCATCGTCGACAAAGCCCGGGCTGCCCTCGCCGAGGGATCGGTGGCCGGCATGGCGGATGCCAACCAGGAGCTGCACAAGGCCTTGGTGTCGTTGTCCGGAAGTGCCTCCCTGGACGCATTGATGGAGAAAGTGCTGGCCGAGATGCGATTGGTTTTCCACGCCATGGCCACCACTCCCGACTTCCACAGCCACTACGTGGAACGCAACGCCGCCTTGGTTGCCCAGATCCGTAGCGGACAGCGTGAAGAGGCTGCTGCCGAATTGCGCCGCTACCTCGACGGTGCCGAGCACGAACTCCTGGTGCACATCGGGGCCGTTCCGTAAAGCGGCCTGCGCCACCACCGAGGGCACGAGCCGGCTACGGAGCAGAAATGCCCGCCGCTGCTTCGGCTTCGGCCATCGCAATATCCAACTGCTCGACGGCGCGGTCATAGTCAGCCCCTGCGGTGACGCGGCAGCGCTGGGCTTCCTGCAGAGCGCGGACCAGGGCGGCGGTCTGCGGAACGTTGACGTCGCTCATGCCGGGGAAATCGATGCCCTTGGCGGGATCCAGTTCATACTTTTGCCAGCGGGCCAGGAGGGCGTCGTGACGGGCCGCCACCTCCGTGAAACCACTGCGGCTTTGTCGCTTTTGCTCCAGTTTCCGGCCGACGGCAAATGCGGCAACAGCCGAACCTATGCCAAGGAAAAGCATCAAGAGCCCGACGGCGGGCGAGGCCAAGGCGGGAATGACGACTGCGGGGACAATCACCACGAGTCCAGCGAAGATGTTCCAGAAGGTGGCGTCCGGCTCATTGACCAAGTCCCGATCGCGGTGGCCGGGGGGCCCCTGCAAGGCGAGGCGGCCGCCGTCGGGGGCTCCGTGGATGACCCCTTTGCGGACGGCGTTGACGGTGAAGGCCACCGCGCACATGAGCAAAATTGCCCACAGCCCGATCTCCCAGACCGTCAGCTGGATTCCAGTTGTGGCGGGCAATCGGACCACCTCCACGCGAATGCGCACCCCTTTGAAATCAGTATGCGCCGAGGAAGACGTGGAGGCGAGAGCCCGAATCGCGCTTAAAAGCAGCAAGGCAGGACACCCTGTCCGGGGTGTCCTGCCTTGCTCGGCAAGTCCGGTTGGAGCTTAAGCGTGGTCCCGCTTGGAGGCCTTGGGCGCGTCCCGCTTGGCAGTGGCGTTGGTTTTGGCTTCCTTCGTAGCTTCCTTTTTGGCAGCTTCTTCCTTGATGCGCTTTGCCTCGGAGCGTACGGCTGCGTGCGTGGCGCGCTCGACGACGAGCCACTGCGGAGGAGCTTCCAGCAGTTCGGTGATTTCCGTCGTCGTCAGGGGCTCGGTGATTCCGCCGCGGGCGAGGCCGCTGATGGAGATATTCAGCTTCTGTGCCACCACTGGACGCGGGTGCGGACCCGTCCGGCGGAGCTCGGCGAGCCACTCCGGGGCATTGGCCTGGAGCTCGGCGAAATCGGCGCGGGTGATTTCCGAATCCTGGAACTCCTGGGGTGTTGCGGGCAGGTAGATGCCAAGTTTCTTGGCAACGGTGGCCGGCTTCATGGACTGGGAGTTTGCAGAGGTCATGGTTCAAGGGTATCCGCCACCGCAGCGAAGTGGCACAGCCGCTGTTCTAGGATGAATCCATGCCGCACATAAGAGTCGCCCGGGCCGCCCGGAAAGTCCTGGTGACGCAAGCCTCGGCGTACCGCAGGCGTTGATGAACTTCAGCGGGATTCCACGGTGGGTCTATGGCCTTGCGGTAGTGGGCGGCTTGTTCGTCCTGCTACCGCTGGCTGCCATGGTCGCAAAGGTCAATTGGACGCAATTCATCCCGCTGGTGACCTCCGAGTCCTCGATTACAGCGTTGGGGCTCAGCCTTCGTACCTCTGCCGCTAGTACCGCGCTCTGCGTTGTCCTGGGCATCCCCTTGGCGCTTGTCCTTGCCCGCCGGCCCTTCCGAGGGCAGCGGCTACTCCGCGCCTTCGTCCTCCTGCCCCTGGTGTTGCCGCCGGTGGTGGGCGGCATCGCGCTGCTCTACACGTTCGGGCGGCAGGGGCTTCTGGGTAAGAGCCTTGAACTCGCGGGCATTCAGATCGCCTTTTCGACGACGGCGGTGGTCTTGGCTCAGACGTTCGTCGCCCTGCCGTTCTTGGTGGTCAGCCTCGAAGGTGCCTTGAGGACGGCCGGCAACCGCTACGAAGCTGTTGCCGCGACGCTCGGCGCCCGCCCCACCACCATCCTGCGGCGCGTGACCGTACCTATGGTCCTCCCGGGACTCGCGTCTGGTGCGGTGCTTTCCTTTGCCCGCAGCCTGGGCGAGTTCGGGGCCACGCTGACTTTCGCAGGGAGCTTGCAAGGTGTTACTCGGACCCTGCCGCTGGAAATCTACCTCCAGCGCGAGACCGACGCAGACGCTGCCGTCGCCCTTTCACTCGTGCTCGTCGCCGTGGCCGTGATCGTCGTCGGGCTGTCTTACCGGCGTCCGCACCGCGCGGACATTCCCGCGGAAGCAGCCGCATGAGTTTCCACATCGACGCCACCGTCCGCGCCCGCAACCTGGACGTGTCCTTGAGCCTCGGGCAGGCGGAGACCGTGGCGATCCTCGGACCCAACGGTGCCGGAAAGTCGACGCTTCTTTCCGTTGCGGCGGGGCTCTTGCGGCCCGACGCCGGCGCTGCCCGCCTAGGGGATCAGGTTCTTTTTAACCTCGACGGCGGCAGCCGGGTATGGACCCCTCCGCACCTTCGCGGTACGGCGCTGTTGGCCCAGGAACCGTTGCTTTTCCCGCACCTGAGCGTCCTCGACAACGTGGCTTTCGGCCCGCGCAGCGCAGGCGCCTCCCGGGCGGAATCACGCGAGACTGCGCGGCACTGGCTTGCCGAAGTCGACGTCATGGAGTTTGCCGGGCGGAAGCCCGGGCAGTTGTCCGGGGGACAAGCCCAGCGTGTTGCAGTGGCCCGCGCGCTGGCGGCCAGTCCCGAGTTGTTGCTCCTCGACGAGCCGATGTCCGCGCTGGACATCCACGCCGCTCCGCACTTGCGTCGGCTCCTCAAACGCGTTCTGTCCGGACGTCGCGCCCTGATCATCACCCACGACGTCCTGGATGCCCTCATGCTCGCGGACCGCGTAATCGTCATGGAAAAGGGCAGGATTGTGGAAGAAGGCGCCACCCGTGAGGTGTTGCGGCGTCCGCGTAGCCAGTTCGCGGCCGGCCTGGCCGGGGTGAACCTCATGGCGGGCACCGTCACGGAGGACGGACTCAGTACGTTCGCCACCGACGAGCTTCCCGGACTGCACGTCGCGGGACATCTCGATGACGAAGCGGAACCGGGCCAGCCCGGCGTCGCGGCCTTCCCGCCGTCGGCCGTTTCCATCTTTCTGGACGCCGCCCACGGTAGCCCGCGCAACTCGTTCCCGGTTGCAATCACGGATCTTGAACCGCACGGGGACCACATCAGGGTCCGGGCCGGCGATTTGGCAGCGGACATTACGCCCTCAGCCTCCGCCGAGCTGGGACTCGAACCCGGCTCGCGCATCTACTTCGTGGTCAAGGCCACGGCGGTCCAGGTCTACGCGGCGTAGCCTGGACCGGCGCTGCGTTGGCTACCGCCCGCGCGGTACTGTGAACTGGTGCCATCCGATCAAGAATCCCTGCCCGCCGTCGGTGCCCCCGACGCCTCCGAAGCTGAAACAAGCGCTCCCGAGGGGCTGACTTTCGCTTACGTTGCCGGCGTGACGCCCGGGAAATGGATCCGGCGCTGGGAAGAGCGCATGCCCGATGTTCCGCTGCACTCGTTCATGTCCGACGACGGTGCGCAGCTGGAGGTTCTGCGCGATGGTTCCGCGGATCTCAGCTTTGTGCGCTTGCCCGTTGATCGCGATGGGCTCCACGTCATTCCGCTCTACGAAGAGCAGCCAGTGGTGGTGGCCCCGAAGGGTCACGAAATCTCAGTGTTCGAAGAGGTGGCGCTGGAGGACCTCGTGGAGGAGAACTTCCTGGATGTCGCCGGGATGGGCGGGCCGGAGATGGCCATGCAGGTGGTGGCCTCGGGTGCCGGTCTCGTGATCCTGCCGATGTCCGTGGCCCGGCATTTCAACGTCAAGGACACGGTGGCGCGGCGCCTGACCGGGGCCGAGGGGACGCAGATCGCCCTTGCCTGGCCGAGCGACTCCACCAGCGAGGTCATCGAGGAATTCATTGGCATTGTCCGTGGCCGGACCGCGCAGAGCTCGCGGCAGCCTTCGGCCCAGCAAGAGAAGCCCAAGAAGGCACCGAAGCCGGACCGGCGCGGCACCGGCGCCAAAAAGCCGGCGGTGGCTCAGCGCTATGCGCCGAACCCCGACAAGGGCCGGGGCAAGGGCTCCCGCAAGAAAGGAAAGCGGTAGGCGATGGGACTTGGAGCGAAGCCGACCATCCGGGACGTCGCCAAGAGCGCAGGCGTTTCCCTCACCACGGTGTCCTACGTCTTGTCCGGACGGCTTGGTGGGACCACCCGGATCAGCGAAGCAACACAAGAGCGTGTCCAGGCCGCGGCCAAGGAACTGGGTTACGTACCGAACCAGGCGGCCCGCGGAATGCGCCGCGGCAAGACCGACCTCGTGGCGATTGCCATCGGCGACCTGGAATGGCCGTGGGACCGGGCCTTGGCGACGGCCGCTGCACGCATTTTGCCCCAGCACGGCTACCAGCCCGTGATCCTCATCGGCGAAGGGTGGCGGCGGTTCATGCTCTCCGGCGGTGCCGACGGCGTCATCATCGGGGCTCTTCAGCCCGGGACCGTTCTTGACCTCACGGTGGGCGAGCTGGCCCGGCGCGGAGTAGCTCAAGTCATCATTTCGGACACCATGCAGCCTGCCGGATTCGATGTCCTGGCACCGGGATCCGCGGGTGGGACTCCGGAACCGGAAGCCCTCGAAGGCGCCATCACCCTGCTTCTGGATCGGCTCGCCGGCCGCACCATTGGCGCGGGAACCATCAAGGCCGCGCCTTGGGAGTTCAAGACTCCGTAGCCGTCAGTTCTCCGTGAGCGGCTTCCGGGCCAGCCAGGCAGCGACGATGGCGCCGGAAACGTTGTGCCACAGCGAGAACACGGCCGACGGCAACGCTGCCAGCGGCGTGAAGTGCGCGGTCGCGAGAGTGGCGGCAAGACCGGAATTCTGCATGCCTACCTCGAAGGCAAGGGCCCGGCGTGCCTTGTCATCGAGGCGGCCCAGCTTGCCCGCCAGATACCCGAGGCCAAGGCCGAAGCCATTGTGGAGCACCACGGCGAGGAACACGATGCCGCCTGCGGCAGCGATCTTGCTGGCGCTGCCCGCCACCACCACGGCGACGATCACTGAGATCACGACGGCGGATGCCCAGGGGAGTGCCGGCAGTACCTTGCCGACGAGCTTCTTGAGGAAGAGGCGAGCCGCCAGGCCCCCGATGACCGGGAGGAGGACTGTCTTGAGGATGTCCAGGACCATGGAGCCGGCATCGATGTTCAGGAATGATCCCGCGAGAAAGAACACCAACAGAGGGGTCACGATCGGGGCAATGAGGGTGGAAACCGAGGCGACGGCCACGGACAGGGCAACGTCGCCCTTGGCCAGGAAAGCCATCACGTTGGAGGCCGTGCCTGACGGAGCACAGCCCACCAGGATCAGGCCCACGGCCAGCTGGGGTTCCAGGTTGAGCGCGACGGCGATCAGCCAACCGGCACCCGGCATGATGACGTAGTGGGCCACGATGCCCAAAACTACGGCCCAAGGGCGCTTGGCCACCGAGGCGAAATCCGGAGGCGTCAGGGTGAGGCCCATGCAGAACATGATGATGCCCAGCAGGAATGGCACGCTTGGGGCCAGCGGCTTGAAGGCATCAGGAAGCAGGAAACCGGCCACGCCGGCAAGTACTACGAGGAGGGGAAAGACCGTGACCGCGATCCTGGCGATTTTGGCTTCCGCGGCCAGTGCCGGATTCAGGACAGGGGTTTCGACGGGGTTGGTTGTTGCCTCAAGCATCTGTCTATCGTGGCATCGTGATCGGACATGCGCCCAATCCGTGACCCGGATCGGGCGAATATGTCAGATGACCGTCGTTTCGCGGCCCAACTACCTCGCAGTTGTTGTCGTTTTGGCGGCTCAAAACGACAACAAATGCGAGCCAGTTGGGGGTGCGGGGACGTTAGTTTGCGTTGAGCTTGCCTGCCAGCCGTTCGCGCATCCGGATGCTCGCCGCGTTGAGGCCAATCAGCTCCACCTCCCGGCCGTGCTTGCGGTATTTCTCGGTAACGGAATCAAGTACGGCAACCGTGGAGGCATCCCAAATGTGCGAAGCGTGCAGGTCGATGACCACGTGGTCGATTCCCTCCGAGGAATCCTTCGCGTAGTCGAACTGTGTGTAGAGGTCGTTGGAGGAAGCGAAGAACAACTCGCCATCCACCGCGTAGCTCGCCACGGTCCGGCCGTTGAGCTCGAGTTCGCTCCGCTCGACCGTGGCGAAGTGGGCCACTCGGCGGGCAAACAGCACCATGGCCGTGAGCACGCCGGCCCCAACTCCGATGGCCAGGTTGTGCGTCGCCACCACCACAGCCACGGTCACGAGCATGACGCCGGTCTCGGACTTCGGGAGTCGCTTGAGCGTTGCCGGCCGGATCGAATGCCAGTCAAAGGTGATGAGGGAAACGAAGATCATCACGGCCACCAAAGCGGCCATGGGAATCATGCCCACTACGTCCCCGAGGACTACCACCAGCACCAGAAGGAACGCGCCGGCCAAGAACGTCGACAGCCGGCTGCGGGCACCCGAACCCTTCACGTTGATCATGGTCTGGCCAATCACGGCGCAGCCGCCCAAGCCACCCAGGAAACCGGTGACGATGTTGGCAATGCCTTGGCCCCATGAGACCCGGGTCTTGTTGGAGCGGGTATCCGTGATGTCATCCACGAGCTTGGCCGTCAAGAGAGACTCCAGGAGGCCCACCAGCGCCATGGACAAAGCGAACGGGGCAATGGTCTGGAAGGTTTCCCAGGTCAAAGGCACATTGGGCAGGAAGAATCCGGGAAGGCTGTTGGGGAGTTCGCCCTTGTCCTGGACAGTGGGGACGCGGATTCCGGCCAGCCCCGTGACGATGGTGAGGGCGACGACCGCCACCAATGGCGCGGGCACCGCCGTCGTGATTCTGGGCAAACCGAAGACGATCAGCAACCCCACGGCCACAATCGGGTAGACCATCCAGGGAACGCCGATCAGCTCGGGCAACTGGGCCATAAACACCAGAATGGCCAAGGCATTCACGAATCCGATCATCACCGAACGAGGAATGAAGCGCATGAGTCGAGTGACACCCAGAACCGCCAGGACGATTTGGAAGACCCCGGCCAGGATGACCGTGGCAATCAAGTAGTTGAGCCCGTGATCCTTCATGACCGGGGCAATGACGAGTGCGACGGCGCCGGTGGCCGCGGAAATCATGGCCGGACGGCCACCCACGATCGCGGTGGTGACACCCATCGTGAAGGACGCGAAGAGCCCGATCCGTGGATCCACGCCGGCGATTACGGAGAATGCGATGGCCTCTGGAATGAGCGCGAGCGCCACCACCAAGCCGGCCAATGCTTCCGTCTTGAGCCTGCGGGGCGAGCGCAGGGTGAAACGGAGGGACTGGAGCTGCTCGGGTGTCATGGGTCCTTAGCTGTTGGTCAGGCGGTACCGCTCAATCTGCTTGAGACGCCGCTGGAGGCTGTCCCTCCGGGGGTGGGGGACGACGTCGGTCGCCTCAGCGGTGAGGTCGATGTGTTCAGTGCCGTACTGCCACAGCAGGAGGTCATCCAGGAGGCGGTCCGGTCCGGGGGAGTAACGGTGGTCCAGGGCTTTGCGGACCTCGGTGATCCGGTTGGCGCTGAGGAGCCCGGCGAGTTCCACGGTCTTGTTCAGTCCGTGGGCCGCAAGAAGCTCCGCGGCCCAACCCCAGTCGTCATCAACTTTACGGTCAACATGCGGAAGCAGCGTCCGCCAAACGTCCCGCACACGGTTGGGCGTGAGGGGCATGGAACCTTCACCATCGAGATCCCAATAGCCGCGGACTTCCTCGTAGCGTTCGTGGAGGTCGGCGAAGGCGCTCTCGACGGTTTCCAGCATTGCCGCTGTGGCGGTGAACTGGCGGTCGAAATGCGGCGTCCAAGCGCGCGGATCCTCGGCCTTGAAGCGGATGTCGTGTTCTATTTCGCTCCAGGCGTGCGCAAAGACCGTACGGATCTGACATTCGAAGAAGTAGCTGCCGTTCGGCGGAATGTCCGGATTGAAGACCTGCTGGTACGCCTTCACGGACTCGTTCTGGATGGTACGGAGGATAAGGTGTCGGCTCGAATATCCGTAGGTGCCGGACTCGATGGAGCCGATGTCCTTCTCAAGGTCGCCGCGGCAATCGAAAAGCTGGCGCTGGCGCTTGATCAAGTTGGCAACCGCGGCGTTCTCGGCCGGAAGCTTGGTGATGACGCGCAGCCCCACCATGTCGTTCAGGGTCCGGAACGGGTCCGGGAACTTCAGCACCCGTGGCCCCCCCTCCAGGGGCACCTCGGTGCGGGAAATCTTCTCCCGGAAAGATTCGACCGTCTTGGTGCGTCCCGTGACGAAGAGGGGCACGGACTCACTGTTCTTGAGCATGTCCCGCAGGGTCAACAGGACGTCGCGGGTGACGAGTTTCAGGGCAGGACGGACGCGTTCGTAAAGCTCCACGTTCGCCTGTACTGATTCGCGCAGCTGAGGATCCAAGCTGTCCCAATTGCTAGCCATGCCTCCAGCTTACGGTGGAGGGACGACAGTGAAGCGGAGCCGGACCCGCTGGCGTTACCGGTGCGACACCTGGAAGCAGGCGACGTCGTATTGGGAAGTGGGGGAGTAATGCTGTCCTCCCACGCCGCCGTTGATGCTGTTGATACCCGGCTCGTTGAAGGGCGAGCCGAGGCTATTGGCGGCGTTGCCGGGCGTGTTCGGTTCGAGCGATTGACAGGACTGATTGGGCTTTCCAGTTCCAGGCGGGTTTGCCGCCGAAGCCCGCGAAGCCACAGCCAGCACGCTCAAAATCAATGCCACATGAACCGACGCGGAGATACGACGGATTATTGAAATCACCTCCGGGTAAAGAAGCGTTCCCGAAAGATACGGGAATGGAGCGAGGGTAGCGCTCCACCCCTGAGGGTGCGCTCGGGCAGTGGCTTCAGGAAGGCTCCGCGTTGACCCTCAGACCATTGCTCCCCCTCCGCGGCGCTCCTCCGCGATAGGCTCGGCACAAAGGAGGACACGATGAAGCGGCACAAGTACTACTACGGTCAGCACTCCAGCCAATGGGGCGAGCTGTTCGTACCAGATTCGCTGCAGCCACACCGCACTCGACCCGACGGAGTGGTAGTGGTGATCCACGGAGGCTATTGGCGCTCCCAGTACGGCGCGGAACTCGGTGAGCCGATTGCCAGGGACCTCGCTGCGCATGGAATAGCCGCCTGGAACCTTGAATACCGGAGGGCAGGAAACGGTGGCGGCTGGCCGCATACCTTCGAAGATGTCCTCGACGGGATCGACCATCTGGGCGAGATCGCCGGCAAGCATGAACTCAATCTGAACAAAGTGGTGGCGCTGGGACACTCCGCAGGCGGCCATCTCGCGGTCTGGGCAGCCGGGCGGGAAAAGCTCTCCAAGATCGGCGCCCCGGACGCCGACCGGCAGCTCCACCGGCATGACAACGGCGCGGCAGTGCGGCTGACCGGCGTCGTGAGTCAATCCGGTCTGCTGAACCTTGCCGACGCCGAGCGGCTCAACCTGAGCAACGGCGCCGTCGACAACCTCATGGGTGGCGACTCGGTGAGATACCCCAAACGGCATATCTATGCCGACCCCATGAGGTCGCTGCCTATCGCCGTTCCGGTCTTCGCGGTCCACGCCGCATCGGACGAGGATGTCCCGTGCAGCCAGTCCGAGGCTTATGTTGCCGCAGCCACGGCTTCCGGGGGCGCGGCCCAGTTCCTCAAAGTGCCCGGCGACCATTTCGACCTGATCGACCCCAGGGCCGTTGCGTACAAGAAGTGCCGGGAGTTGGTGCAGCGGCTGCTGGTGTGACCGTTTGCGACAAAGTCACCGGCTGTCATCGCGAGACGCGCACCACATCCGCGTGGCAGAGTTGTCCCATGCTGACAGTCATAGGTGAAGCGCTGGTTGATGTCGTCCAGCGTTCCTCGGGAGTCGACGCCCACGTGGGCGGAAGTCCGCTCAACGTCGCCGTGGGCCTGGCCAGGCTGGACCACGCAGTCCAGTTCATTGGCCGCTTCGGCAAAGACGCCTACGGGGAATCGATCGCGGCCCATCTTCGCTCCAGTTCCGTCATGGTTCCGCTGCCGCCCGACGATAGTCCCACCAGCGTGGCCACCGCCCTGATCGACGACGACGGCGCTGCCAGCTACACCTTCGACCTCGCCTGGGAGCTTCCCGGAATCGCCGCGCGCCTCCCCTTCATGCTTCAAGGGACATCGCTCCTGCACACGGGCTCCATTGCCACCATGTTGGAGCCGGGCGCAGCGGAAGTCCTTGCCGCCGTCGAGCATGCCCATCCGAACGCGACCGTCAGCTTCGATCCCAACTGCCGGCCCAGCATCATCAAGGATCGCGACTATGCGCGGGCCCAAGTGGAGCGTTTCGTGGCGCTTGCAGACGTGGTCAAGGCATCCGACGAGGACCTCGAGTGGCTCTACCCCGGCGTCGACGTCTTGGAATCTGCCCGGCGCTGGCTCCGCCTCGGCGGCAGTGGGGGACCTGCCGTCGTGGTCGTCACGCGAGGCGCAGATGGCCCGTGGGGCGTCACGGCCGCGGGCGAGGCCCAGGTGGACGCCCCGAAGGTAGAGGTCGCGGATACCGTGGGCGCGGGCGATTCCTTCATGGCCGCGCTGCTCTCGGGGATCGTTGACCGCGGACTGGCAGGGGCCCAAAACCGGGAAGAGCTGCACGCCATGCCCGCCGAAGTGCTTGAAGGGATCCTCAACCATGCGGCCCGCGCCGCGGCAATCACGGTTTCCAGGCCGGGCGCGAACCCGCCGACCCGTGCCGAACTCAACGTCCTAGGCGTCCCGGAGCCGAAGGCAAGCGTCGAAAGGCAGCCATGAGCTACGCCGACCTTCCACATGTCCCATCCTTCGATGTCACCAGCGGCTCGCTGAAGGACGGCGACGCACTCAGTCCGGCCCAGACCAGCAAGCGCTTCGGCGTGGCGGGCGGCAAGGACGAATCCCCGCAGTTGAGCTGGAGCGGAGCCCCTGAGGGCACCAAGGGTTACGTCGTCACCGTCTTCGACCCCGACGCCCCCAGGGCGGGCGGCTACTGGCACTGGGCCATGGTCAACATCCCCGCCAGGACGAACTCCTTGCCGGCAGGCGCCGGCGTTCAGGGCAGTTCACACTTGCCCGCGGGCGCGTTTCAACTAAAGAACGATGCCGGGTTCCCCGGTTACCTGGGTGCGGCGCCTCCGCCTGGGCATGGCCCACACCGGTACATCGTGGCCGTGCACGCCGTCGACGTCGAAGGGCTGGGCCTCGACGCCGGTGCCTCCACGGAAGCGCTCGTCCGCAAGCTGGCAGCCCACACGCTGGGCCGGGCCGTCATCACGGGCAACTTCGAGCGGCGCTAGCTTTGGGGCAAACTCGCCGTCGACCGTCCCACGTAGACTGACATAATGCGGCTCGTAGCAAGTGACATTGACGGCACCATCCTCGGCCATGACGGCAAGATCAGCAGCCGCACCATCCGCGCATTCCATGCCTGCCGCGACGCGGGCATCGAGGTGGTGTTCGTGACAGGGCGGCCGCCGCGCTGGCTCTACCCCCTCCGCGAGCAAATCGGGCACAGCGGCATCGTTATCTGTTCGAACGGGGCCGTGGTGTGGGACCTTGAGGCGGACAAGCTGTTATCGGCCAATGCCTTGAGCATCGAGTCCGTGCTGGAGGCCCGCCGGATCATCAAGCAGCTCCGGCCCGACGCACTGTTCGCGGCCGAAACACTCACGGGATTCCATCTCGAGCCCGGGTTCATCGAAAACGAGACCAGCGAGCTCCTGGCCGAGTTCACCCCCGCATGGTTGGACGAAACGCTCTCCGCGGACGACGCGGTGGTCAAGTTCCTTGCCGTGACGCGCAGCGGTACCCCGGATGATTTCCTCGCAAAGGTGCAGCCCGCCGTCGCGCATCTCGTGGAAACCACCCACTCGGCGCCGCGGACCGCGCTCCTGGAAATGTCGGCGCCCGGTATCAACAAAGCCGTCACACTCGCCGAATATGCGGCATCCCGGGGCATCGAGGCCGCTGAAGTGGTGGCTTTCGGTGACATGCCCAACGACGTGGAGATGCTGCGCTGGGCGGGCGACGGTTACGCCATGGCGAGCGGCCATCCTGAGGCGATCAGCGCTGCAGGCCAGCAAGCCCCCCATTTCGACGACGACGGCGTGGCCCAGATCCTCGAAGCAAAGCTCGCTTCCCTCCGGGTATAGTCAGCCCTGTATCGGGCCGCCCTGTATCGGGCCGCCCTGTACCGGCCGTTAGTTCGGCGCCCGTAGCCCGTGGCTGTGCGCCAGGGCAATGGCCTCTGTTCGTGAGCCCACTCCGAGTTTCCTGAAGATATTCCTGGCATGGAATTTAACCGTGTTTTCGCTGATGTGCAGCTTGGCGGAGATGCCCCGGTTGCGCTGTCCGGCCGCCAACAGTTGAAGAACTTCTATTTCGCGCTCGCCCAAGCCCCATCCACCAATATCGCCCACGGGGGCTGATGGTGGGTCCAGGGGCAGGGTCACCTGCATGTCTGCTCCCCAGCCGGCCATGACCTCGATGTTCATGCGGCCGTCCAGTGCTGCCACCCTGTTGTTGAGCCGGGCGATGTTGGGCGAATCCGCAGTCAGTTCACCCAGGCCGTCATCGCGCACATTGATCAGGAGGTTCACGCCGTCGCAGTCCCACTGCACCCGGACACGCCTCACGGCGGGCTGCTCCACGATGGCCAGTACCAGACCCCGCACGACCGCGCGGGCAGCGTGCGCGACTTCGCCGGGCAAGGCGCGGCCGTTGGCCGGCGGCTCGATGAACTGGATGTCGAGCCCGCTGAAGTGCATGAGTGGCCGCAGGTCCTCCCGTAGCCTTTCAAACGCGGTGGCCACAGGCTCTTCCACAAGATCCGATGTGCGGTCGCTCAAGGTCCGCAGATTGACGAGCGAGGTCGCGGCCAGGTCCGTGACGGCCTTGCGGGCCGCGGCGTCGTCGAGGGAGCTTGAGCGTAGCGCCGCCAACATCGTCTCCAGCGTGGTCGAATGCCTGTCCACGAGTTCGGCAGTGACGCGGAGCCGCTCGGCGGACGCCGCCCGGGATTCCAAGAGGTACGAGGGCGGCGCGTCCGCAACCTTCTCCTGGATGCGCCGCGCCGTCAGTTGCCATAGGTAGCCAAGCATCCGCAGCGCCGACTCACGGTCCAAAGGTTCTTCGGGCAGGACGGGCTCAGTCAGGGTCAGCAATGCTTTGGTCTCCGACGTGAGTGCAAGAACTGGCCGCTGGCCTCCCGCGATCGTCGCCTCTCCCTGCCACGCCTCACCTTCCGTGACCCGGGCCCGCAATTGATCCAGCTCCGGAATGGAGACGCGGCTGATGATCCTCTCCGCCCCGGCCTTCTTCTGGGGGCGGCCGGTGCAATCCTCGGTGAAGATGACCAGCGCGCTGCTGCCCACGTACGGAAGTGTTGCTTCACGGAGCCGCTCGGCGATGCTCGTGAGCGGTGCGTTGGCCAGCTCAGCGACCGCCTCCAGGAGCGTCCACGTGCTTGGAGTCATCCCGCCACTGTAGCGCCTCTCGTCTCGCGCCTACTACCCATACGGATAGCTAAGACTGCCCAAGCTCAGCGTTACGCCTATCCGTTCAATCCTGAACGATTGATTCAAACGGAGCATTCACCTGAGCAGGAGGTACCGCATGACCACCACCGCAGAGACGTTCCACGCCGCTTCGGAGCAAGATCGCGTCCCGGCTCGAGGCGCGCAGGACATCGACATGAGCTTGGCCCTCGTGGGCAGCGAGATCGCGGAAACAGCCGCTGAAGTGGACCTGGGGCAGCTGTCCCGCCTCGCCACGGAAGTCCAGGCCGCCGGGAACTCGGCCGCCGGCCGGATCTTTGTTGCAGGGGCCGGCCGCAGCGGCCTTGTCCTACGCATGGCTGCGATGCGTCTGATGCACCTCGGATTCGACGTGCACATCGCGGGGGACACCACGACGCCGGCCATCCGCTCGGGTGACCTCCTCCTGCTCGCGTCGGGCTCCGGGACGACCTCCGGCGTCGTGCGAGCTGCCGAGACGGCCTCGAAAGCCGGCGCCAGGATCGCCGTTTACACCACGAACGCGACGTCCCCGCTCGCGGAAGTGGCCGACGTCGTCGTCATCATTCCGGCGGCGCAGAAGACTGACCACGGCTCCACGCTCTCGCGTCAGTACTCCGGCAGCCTGTTCGAGCAGGTCCTCTTCCTCGTTTCCGAAGCCGTCTTCCAGGCCCTGTGGGACAACGACGCAACCCCGGCCGAGGAACTCTGGCTCCGCCACGCCAACCTCGAATAGACCCTGATTTCCCCCACCGACACCACAACAAACCACGGAAAGAGATCCCCATGAAGCTGCAAGTCGCCATCGACGTCCTCACCACCGAAGCCGCCCTCGAGATCGCGGGCAAAGTGGCCGAATACGTGGACATCATCGAACTCGGCACCCCGCTCGTGAAAAGCGAGGGCCTGTCCGCCGTGACCGCCATCAAGGAAGCCCACCCGGACAAGATCGTGTTCGCCGACCTCAAGACCATGGATGCCGGTGAACTCGAAGCCGACATCGCCTTCAAGGCTGGCGCAGACCTCGTCTCCGTGCTTGGCGGCGCGGACGACTCCACTATCGCGGGTGCAGTCAAGGCCGCCAAGGCCCACAACAAGGGCATCGTGGTGGATCTGATTGGCGTGGCGGACAAAGTAAGCCGTGCCAAGGAAGCCCGGGCACTCGGCGCCAAGTTCATCGAGTTCCACGCCGGCTTGGACGAGCAGGCAAAGCCGGGCTACAACCTGGATGTCCTGCTGAGCGCCGGGGAGGAAGCCCGCGTGCCGTTCTCCGTGGCTGGTGGCGTGAACCTGTCCACCATCGGAGCCGTCCAGCGCGCCGGAGCGGATGTCGCCGTCGTCGGTGGTTCCATCTACGGCGCAGACGACCCCGCGCTGGCCGCGAAGCAACTCCGCGCCGCCATCATCTAAGGCCCACTTTCCGGCCGGGCGCTCCCAACTAGCTAACAGTTAATGTCGTTTTCAGGCCTCTAAACGACAACAAATGCGTGGGCCCACGCCGCCAGGGTTCCCTGGCCGAGCTTGCGAGGCGAGGGCGGCGGTGGGGACTAGTTGGGAGCGCTCACCCATTACACAGCTTCAGTCCAACTGCCGTTCAACTACTCCCCGTAGTCTCTTGTCGTATTCGATGCCGATCACAGGGGACATGATGGCCAAGAGAAAGACGACGGGGTGGCCCGAGGCCCCAGTTCGCCGCGCAGTGCCGGCCGAACATTGGAAGCAGTTGCGCCGCGGAGACCGCGTGAGGGTCAAGCTTGCGCCGGGGTTTGAGAACCCGGGCCAGGTGGACGCCGTGTCGAGCGACCACAGCGTGGTCTGGGTAACCCTCGACGGCGGCCGCGGCCGTACGCTGGTGCACTGCGGCGACGGCGTGGAGATCGTTCCGCAGGAATCCTGACGGGCTCGCGGGAGGCACCGCAGGGTTACGCTACCCGTGTGAGCCCGCATTTGCCCTTCTTCAGCCGCCCGGACGGACTATCCGCTCCGCTTGCCTTCGCGCACCGCGGATTTTCACCGGACGGCCTTGAGAACTCGGGCGCGGCATTCACGACCGCGCTTGAGCTTGGCTTCACGCACCTTGAAACCGATGCCCGCACCACCGCCGACGGTGTGGTGCTCCTTTTCCACGACGACACCTTGGACCGCGTCACAGACTCCCACGGCCCCATCTCCAGTCTTAGCGCTGCGGAGATTGCCAAGGCCCGGATTGGCGGCCGCGAAGCAATTCCCCAATTGGCAGACGTCCTGACGGAATTCCCCGAGGCGCGGCTGAACGTCGACGTCAAGGATTGGCACACCGTCAAACCCCTCGCCGCAGTCATCGACCAACTCAATGCCCATGACCGGGTGCTGATCGCGAGCTTCTCCGATCGACGTCGTCGGACGGTCCTGCGGCTGCTCCGCCGCCGCACGGCGTCTTCAGCTGGAATCGCCTGCAACGCCGCCTTTACTCTTTTGGGACCGCTTCTTCCGGAGCGCTGGCTGCGGAAGATCCTGCACGACGTCGATGCCCTCCAGGTGCCGGTCCGCTACGGCCCCCTGACGGTAGTGACGCCCGGTTTCCTGCGGCGCGCGCATCGGCTTGGCCTGCAGGTTCACGTGTGGACAGTCAACGATTCCGCCGAGATGGCCAGGCTGCTGGAGATGGGCGTGGACGGCCTGGTCACCGACCGTGCGGATCGTCTGAAGTCGGTCCTGCAGCGCCGGGGCCAGTGGTGGTGAGCGCCCGGGCGCGTGCCGCCAGGAAGTCCCGCTCGGCGTCGTTATCGGTGCGCTCCCGCGCTGCCCGGTAGGCGGCGACAGCTTCATCATCACGGCCCAAGCGCCTCAGGAGATCCGCCCGCACGGCGTGGAACAGGTAGTAGTTGCCTAGTTCAAGGACGTCGACGGCGGCAAGCCCCGCGGCGGATCCTTCCACCTCCGCGAGGGCAATGGCCCTGTTCAAGGCGACCACCGGCGTCGGCTCCATGGCCAGGAGTTGTTCGTAGAGCGTGAGGATTTGGCGCCAGTCCGTTTCCGCTGGCTCTGAGGCATCGCTGTGCACCGCGTTGATGGCAGCTTGCAATTGGTACGGTCCGGGCTGGTTCCTCTTCAGGCATTGCCGCACCAACAACAGCCCTTCGGCTATTAAATCGGAGTCCCAGTGGCTGCGGTCCTGGTCCGCGAGGAGCACCAGGCCGCCGTCGGGAGTCGTCCGGGCCGCGCGGCGGGCATTAAGAAGAAGCATGAGGGCCAGGAGCCCTTTGGCTTCGGGCTCATCAGGCATGAGTTCCATGATGAGCCGGCCGAGGCGTATGGCCTCGTGGCAGAGGCCTTCGCGCACCAGCCCCGCGCCCGAGCTCGCGGTGTAACCCTCGTTGAAGACAAGGTAGACCACGGTAAGCACCGACTTCAGCCGTTCCGGGAGCTCGGCGCCACTCGGTACCCGGTAGGGGATATGGGCGTCGCGGATCTTTCCTTTTGCCCGCACCAGCCGCTGGGCCATGGTTGGCTCGGGGACCAGGAAAGCGTGGGCGATTTCGGCGGTGCTGAGCCCGCCCAGGAGCTTGAGCGTCAGGGCCACTTGCGCGGTCCGGTTGATGGCGGGGTGGCAACACGTAAAGATCAGGCGAAGCTGGTCGTCTTGCACGGCGTCCACCTCGATTCCTTCGGGTTCATCGCTGCTTTCATCGCGGGGTTCATCGTCGTGCAGGAGGGCAGCCTGGGCGAGTTTCTCCCTGCCGGAGGCCTCGCGGCGGAGCCGGTCGATGGCGCGGTTGCGGGCGGTGGTGATGATCCAGCCGGCCGGGCTTGGCGGCAGCCCGGCGTCGGGCCAGCGCGCTACGGCCTCGGCGAAGGCGTCCTGGACAGCGTCTTCGGCGGCGTCGATGCTGCCCAAAACGCGGACCAGGACAGCCACGGAGCGTCCATACTCTTCGCGGAATATTTGTCCGATCTCCTGAATATGGACCATGGGGAAACTATTCCCGGTAGCCCGCGAACGGCCGGACCTCGATAGGCAGCGTAGTGGCTTGGGCGGCTTTTCGTCCCCAGCCAAGTGCCACGTCCAGGTCCGGGGCTTCGATCACCCACAGGCCGCCCACGTGTTCCTTGGCCTCTGCGAAGGGGCCGTCCGTGGTGAGTACTTCGCCGTCGTTCACACGCACCACCGTGGAGGTGCTGGCCGGGTGCAGGCCACCCGTGAAAACCCAGGCGCCGGCGTCGCGCATCTCCTGGTTCAGGACGTCAAGATCGGCCATGATTCTGTTGAGGACTTCGGGCTCCGGGGCGGGGCCATCGGGCTGGTAGATGCTGAGCAGATAGCGTGACATGACTGTTCCTCCTTCGGATGTGGCGCCGGCACCTTGCCTGCGTCTCACCCTCTATACGAACGGTGTGGGCCGTTTTCGACATCTCCGCACACGAATCTGCGAAAAGCTTAGCCCCGCTGGCAGGATGGGAGCATGCGCATCCTGATTGCCCCGGACAAGTTCAAAGGTTCCCTCACCGCCGCCGAAGCGGCTTCGGCGATGGCCGAAGGGGCACTGCGCGTCTATCCGGATGCCGTGGTGACGCAGTTTCCCATCGCCGACGGTGGCGAAGGAACGCTGGAGGCAGCCGTGGCGGCAGGCTACGAAGAGCGGATCAATGCCGTCGTCGGCCCCATTCTCAAGCCGGTGGGCGCCGCGTGGGCCATCCGGCAAAATGCATTCGGCGGAGCCACTGCGGTGATCGAAACTGCGCAAGCGTCCGGACTGGCACACATGGAGCCGACGCCGGAAAACGCCTTGCGTGCCCACAGCTACGGTTGCGGCCAGCTCATCGCCGCCGCCCTCGACGCCGGAGCCACCGAGATTGTGCTTGGCGTGGGCGGTTCCGCGATGTCCGACGGCGGCAGCGGCGCGCTGCGTGCGCTCGGACTCAAGCCCCTGGACGCGGCCGGAAACGTGGTTCCGCTCGGCGGTGGCTCGCTCGCCGAGGTCGTGTCCCTCGACGTCTCGGGGCTGGATCCGCGCCTGACCGCGGTGAGGTTCCGGATCGCCGTCGACGTCCAGAATCCCCTCTTTGGCAGCGACGGTGCCGCGCATGTTTTCGGCCCGCAGAAGGGCGCGGACCAGGACGCGGTGGAACTGCTCGACGCCGGCCTGCGCAACTGGGCGTCCCTGCTGCGTGACGCGGGCGGACAGGACGTCAACGTTCCCGGAGCCGGGGCGGCCGGCGGATTCCCGGCGTCGTTCCTGGCCTTCACCCAAGCGACGCTGGAAGGCGGGTTCGCACTCGTGGCGGGACTGACGGGGCTGCCCGAGCAGCTCGACGGCGCGGACCTGGTGATCACCGGCGAAGGATCCATGGACTCGCAGTCGCTGACAGGCAAGGCACCCATCGCTCTCGCGGATTCGGCGCACGGTCAAGGCATTCCGGTGATTGTGGTGGCCGGCAGGATCCTGGTGACCCCAGAGGAACTAGCCGGCCACGGAGTGGTGGCCGCGGCGCAGCTGCTCGACGTCGCGCAGCGTCGGGATGGCGTGCCCGATGCCGCGGACGCCGTAGCGAATGCCGCCAAGTACCTGGCATGGGCTACGAGCCAGGTTCTGGAAGGGGCCTAAGCTCCCCGTCCACCAAGGGACATGCCCCGTTGGATGCGAGGAGTGGACATATTGCGAATATGTCCACTCGTGAGCGCCAAGAGGGGGCATGCTCAGAGTTTGATTGCGGGGCTGCTCGGCGTCGTCGGGCAGATAATTAACGTACAAAGCATGGCTCTGACCTCTGCCATGCACCTACGATGCGACGACCCCGCCCGGGACGCCGTCACCGCCCGCCGGGCTGGCAGCCGGCCAGCGCGGCACCATCGAATCGAGGAGCACACCATGTCCACCTTGAAAGAGCGGCTGCACGCAGACGTCGTCAGCCACATGAAGGATGGCAACCGCATCGCCCTGAACGCCACGCGCAACGTCCTCAGCGAGATTGACACCCGTGAGAAAGCCGGCCAGACGCCGATCCACCTGGACGACGCCCAGATCACCACCATGTTGCAGAAGGAGGCTTCGCAGTATCACGAGGTCGCCCGCCTTTACGAGGAGGCCGGAGAGTCCGAGCGCGCAGCCACGGAGATCGCGGACGCCGAGGTAATCGAGGCCTACCTGCCGGAACCACTGGCCGTAGGGGAAGTTGAGTCCATCGTTGACGAGGTCATCGCCTCGCTCAAGGCCGACGGCGTGGAGTTGTCCCTTATGCACATGGGTTATGTCATGAAGCCGGTCACCGAAAAGGTCGGCGGCCGCTTCGACGGCAAGGCGCTCAGCGAGATTGTCCGCACGCGCCTCTCATAGCCGGCAATGGAGTCTGTACAGATCGTGTCCTCTAAACGTGCGCTTAGGGGACACGATCCGTACACAAACTCGAGAGGCTAGTGTTCCATCTCCGGCTCGGCAACCGTCCCGCGCCAACGGGCGAGACCCTTCATGCCGTGGTAGACCACCAAGGCAGCGGCCGAGCCCAGTGCGATGCCCGTGAACTTGAGTTCGCCGATGGTCCACGTGTAATCCGCGATCCCGATAATCAAAGCAACCGCGGCCGTGGTCAGGTTGATGGGGTTCGAGAAGTTGACCTTGTTCTGCACCCAGATCTTCACGCCCAGGACGCCGATCATGCCGTAGAGCATCGTCGCGGCGCCGCCCAGGACGCCGGGCGGAACGGTGGCAATCAGTTCGCCGAACTTAGGCGAGAAGCTCAGCAGGATGGCAAAGGCACCGGCAACCCAGTAGGCCGCCGTCGAGTAGACCTTCGTGGCTGCCATGACGCCGATGTTCTCGGCATACGTCGTGGTGCCGGAGCCGCCGCCGAATCCGGCGAGGACAGTCGCGACGCCGTCGGCCATCAACGCGCGGCCGGAGACGTCGTCGAGGTTGCGCCCGGTCATCGCCGCCACGGACTTCACGTGCCCCACGTTCTCGGCCACGAGCACCAGGACAACCGGCACGAACAAGCCCACGACGCCGAGGTGGAACTCGGGAGTCTGGAAGTGCGGCAGGTCGATCCACGACGCCGCGTCCATCTTGGAGTAGTCCACCTCGCCGCGCGTCATGGCGGTGAGGTAGCCCACCACCACGCCCACGAGGATGCTCAGACGGCCCAGAATACCGCGGAAGAGGACGCTCACCAGGATGATCGTCACCAGCGTCACGAGGGCGGTGACAGGGGCCTTGTCGAAGTTCGCCTTTGCGGCTGGCGCCAAGTTCAGGCCGATCAGGGCGACGATTGCGCCCGTGACAATAGGAGGCATGGTCCGGTTGATCCACTCAGCGCCGAACTTCTGCACCACCGCGCCGACAAGCGCCAGTACGACGCCGGCAAGCACCACGCCGCCCAGCGCGCCGGGAACGCCGAACTGCTGCTGGGACGCCAGGATGGGGGCGATGAAGGCAAAGCTCGAACCAAGGTAGCTGGGTACGCGGCCCTTCGTGATGACCAGGAACAATAGCGTGCCGATGCCGGAAAAGAGCAGTGTGGTGGCCGGTGGCATGCCCGTGATGATGGGCACCAGGAAGGTGGCTCCGAACATTGCGACGACGTGCTGCATGCCGACGCCGATGGTCAACGGCCACGCCAGCCGCTCCTCGGGTGCCACCACGTGTCCCGGCCGGATCGTCTTGCCGTTGCCGTGCAGCTTCCATTTGGTTCCGAGCATGCTCATCTACGGGAGCCTTCCCTGAAAGTTGTGATTGTCCGGGTGCAACCTTACCGCCCGGACGGCCTGCCGATTCCGCTGTGTGGAACGTCACGTGCCTTCACGGGAAGAGGCGCGGCGAAGTTGAAGTTGCAACCATGGAAAGCATAAGCGCCCGGCCGTCCATGGCTGCGGGCACAGCGAAAGGTACGCGAATGACGATCGCACACGAAGAAGCAGTGATTGACGCCGCAGCAGTAGACGCCATCTTTGCCGAAGCCCGCACCGCCAACTCCTTTGCCGGCGAGGTCTCCGAGGAACAGGCACAGGCCATCTACGAACTGACCAAGTTCGGCCCGACGGCTTTCAACTCCCAGCCGCTGCGCGTCACCTACGTCCGTTCGGACGAGGCCCGCGCCAAGCTCGTCGAGACCCTCTCTCCGGGCAACAAGGCCAAGACGGCCTCCGCTCCGTTGGTCGCCGTGCTTTCCTACGACACCGCCTGGCACGAGCAGTGGGACAAGTTCCTCCCCGTCTACTCCGCCCCGAAGGCCATGTACGACGCCAACCCCGAGTTCACCGCAACCACGGGCAACAACAACGCCCACCTGCAGGCCGGCTACTTCATCCTCGCCGTCCGCTCCCTCGGCTTCGCCGCCGGCCCCATGACCGGGGCCGACTTCGCTGCGATCGACGCCGAGTTCTTCCCGGCCGGCGACCAGAAGAGTTTCCTCGTGGTCAACATCGGCCATCCGGGTCCGGACGCCTTCGGCGAAGCCAAGCCGAAGTTCGCGTACGAGGACGTCGTCCGCACCGTCTAACCCTCGTTCGCGCTTAAGGCGGTATATCTGAGCGAGCGTCGGCGTTTGAGGCGGTATATCCGAGCGAGGGTTTTCCTTGACCAACGCTCGCTCACTTTTAGGGCCTTTTTCACCAACGCCCGCTCACCACTGTGATTGGGAGCGGCGTCACGGTGGCAAAATTTCCTTATGCGGAACCTGATTCTGGTGGCGTTCGTCGAAGCCGTGGCTGACGGGCTGGTCTTCCCGCGCAGTGACTGGCCGTTGCACATCACCTTGTTGAGGTTCGACGTCGAGCCCTCCGATGACAACGACGTCGCCGCGCGCCTCAGTGAGCTGGTTACGGCTCCCGCGATGGGCGCCCTGGGGGCGGATCTCACCGTAGGGCCCGACGCCGGATTCGGTCACCAAGGCTCCACCCCGGTCAGCCTCGTGGAACACCATCCCATCTTGCAGGGCCTCCACGAGGAATTGTTCGACGCCGTGGCACGCGTCGGAGGCCGCGTGGCAACCCCGCACTACGTCATGGAGCATTACCGCCCGCATATTTCGCATCACGACGGCAAGCGCCCCAATCCGGGTGACGCCGTCGTGCTCGACCAGATCGCTCTGGTGGACATGGCGCCGGAAGGCAACCACACGATCCGGCGGATCCTGAAAGTGTGGCGCCTCCCGGCGGAATCAAGCTAGCGAAGGCTAGGAAATCACGCCGTCCACGAGCGCCTTGGCCTCCTCCTGGACCTGCTTGAGGTGGTCGGCACCCTTGAAGGACTCGGCGTAGATCTTGTACACGTCCTCGGTTCCCGACGGGCGGGCCGCGAACCAGGCGTTCTCCGTGACAACCTTGAGGCCGCCGATCGAGGCGCCGTTGCCGGGGGCCTCGGTCAGCTTGGCAGTGATGTCCTCGCCCGCCAGCGTGGTGGCCGTGACATCCGCGGCGGAGAGCTTGCCAAGCTTGGCCTTCTGCTCACGCGTGGCCGCGGCGTCGATCCGGGCATAGACGGGCGCACCGAACTGGTCCGTGAGGCCCTTGTAGAGCTGGGACGGCGACTTGCCGGTGACCGACGTGATCTCCGACGCGAGAAGGGCCAACAAGATGCCGTCCTTGTCGGTGGTCCAGACGCTTCCGTCGCGCTTGTTGAAGGAGGCGCCCGCGGATTCTTCGCCACCGAAGGCACCCTCGCCGGAAAGCAGCCCGGGGACGAACCACTTGAAGCCCACGGGAACTTCCACGAGCTTGCGGCCCAGTCCAGCCGCTACGCGGTCAATGATGGACGAGGAGACGAGGGTCTTGCCGACCACGGAATCCGGGTTCCAGCCTGTGCGGTTGCGGTACAGGTAGTCGATCGCGACGGCGAGGTAGTGGTTGGGGTTCATCAAGCCGCCGTCCGGCGTCACGATGCCGTGGCGGTCGGCGTCGGCGTCGTTCCCGGTAGCGACATCGAACGCACCCGTGCCGGCCGAAGCACTGTCGGACATGCGCTTGATGAGCGAGGCCATGGCCGACGGCGAGGAGCAGTCCATGCGGATCTTCTCATCCCAGTCGAGGGTCATGAATGCCCACTGCGGGTCCACGGTGGGGTTGACCACGGTCAGATCGAGCTGATGACGCTCGCCGATCTCACCCCAGTAGTCCACTGAGGCGCCGCCCATAGGGTCCGCGCCGATGCGCACGCCAGCGGTGCGGATCGCATCGAGGTCCAGGACGGACGGGAGGTCGTCCACGTAGCTGCTCAGGAAATCGAACTTGCCCGTGCCATCCGCCTTGAGGGCGTCGTTCAACGGAATCCGCTTGACGCCGCGCAGCCCGTTTTCCAGAAGCTCGTTGGCGCGGTTGGCGATCCAGCCGGTGGCGTCTGTGTCGGCAGGGCCGCCATGCGGGGGGTTGTACTTGAAACCGCCGTCGGCCGGAGGGTTGTGGCTCGGGGTGACCACGATGCCGTCCGCTTGGGGCTGCCCAGGGCCGGCTTCGTTGTTGTACTTGAGGATCGCATGGCTCAGTGCCGGGGTGGGCGTGTAGCCGTGGCGCGCGTCGATCAGCACATTGACGCCGTTGGCGGCGAGCACTTCGAGGGCGGAGTTCTGCGCTGGTTCACTGAGCCCGTGGGTGTCCTTGGCCAGGAAAAGAGGGCCGGTAATGCCCTGCCCGGCGCGGTATTCCACAATCGCCTGGGTGATCGCGAGGATATGCCCTTCATTAAAGGAGGCCTTGAGGCTCGACCCCCGATGCCCGGAGGTGCCGAAGGCAACGCGCTGGGCGGGATCACTCAGATCCGGCGTCACGTCGTAGTACGCGTCAAGAAGAGCGGTGATGTCTACAAGGTCCTGGGGAAGGGCAACAGTGCCCGCACGGCTAGCCATTGACCCAGCATGCCAGACCGTCCGGTGCGCATGAAGAGAAAACCCACTATTGCGGTGCCTGTGACTTCGTATTTCCGCTTGACCGACGAAGATTCACTGCCCGTTTACCGGAGTGCGGCATGGGCTTGGGGAGCTCGGCGCCGGAGCTTATGTGCGCCTTCGCTCGGCGGTAGGCTGGGCACAAGACTCGCAAGGGGGATTTACCATGACCGACCAGCCAGCCAAACCCGAGAACGCTCCCGAGGGCGACGAGCCGCCCAAGGGCTACGAACCACCGTCGTACATTCCTCCCGCACCCCAACCCGGCGAAAGCCCGTACGGCGAGCAGCCTTTTGCCTCGCCGGCGGCTTCTGGCCCCTACGGCCAGCCCCAGCCGCAAGCGCAGCAGCCGCAGGAACCATACGGCCAGCCCCAGGGCGGTCCGGCTCAATTCGGCCAGCCCGCCTACGGACAGCAGCCGCCCAGCCCCTACGGACAGCCCGCTTCGCCGTATGGGCAACCTCCCCAGGGTCCGCCCGCGTACGGGCAGCCGGCCAGCCCCTACGGCCAGCCCGCCTACTATGGCATGCCCGTCGAGCCCAAGGGCTTGAGCATTGCGAGCATGTGCTGCGGGATCGCGGTCTTCGTGGGCTTGGGCATCTTCGTCCTGCCCCAGATTGCCGCCGTGATCCTCGGCCACATGGCCCTCAAGAAGGAACCGGCCGGCAAAGGCATGGCCATTGCGGGCCTTGTCATGGGGTACCTGGGCATTGTTGGCGTGATCATATTCTGGGTCTTTATCGCGATTTTTGCTGCGACCGCTTCGCGTTACAACTACAACTACTAGCAACAACGACGGCGGCCGGTGCGGCTGGCGGGAAACCCACCAGACGCACCGGCCGCCGTCGCGGTTTAAGCCGGTTACGTGACTAGCGCACGCCGCCCATCAATTTCTTGATGGCGGGCGAGCCGGCTGCCAAGGCCACAGCGATCACCACGGCCGTGCCGCCGACGCCCAGGAAGTACGGCAGTTCGTTGTCAGGGTTGTACAGTCCGGCCAGGATGCCGGCCAACGCGGTGCCGAGGGACACCGAGAGGAAGAACAAGGCCACCATCTGGGTGTGGAAAGCCTTGGGGGCCAGTTTGGTGCTGACGGACAGGCCGATGGGGGACAGGAACAACTCCGCCAGGGTGAAGAGGAACAGGATTCCCACGAGCACCAGCAGCGGGGTCTTTCCGGCCCCGGTCAGCGGGATGAAGGCTAGGAACGCCAGGCCCATGACGAAGAGTCCCGCAGCGAACTTGATGGGGGATCCCGGCTGCTTCGGACCAAGTTTTGTCCACAGGGCAGCCATGACGCCTGCGAAGACGATGATGAATACAGGGTTGATGGACTGCACCCAGGCTGCCGGCATTTCCCAGCCGAACAGGTTGCGGTCCAGTTTTTCCTCCGAGTACACGGCAATGAACGTGAACTGCTGCTGGAAGAGTGCCCAGAACGCTGCCGACGCGATGTACAGCGGAATGAACGCGACAACACGTTTGCGCTCAAACGGCGTGACCTTCTTGCTTCTGAAGATCAGCGTGAAGTAGATGACCGAGGCGACAATGGCGGCGTAAGCCATGCTGCGGGCCAGGTTGCCGGGGTTCACCACACCGGTCATCAGCAGCACTGCGATCACGACGGCGATGCCCAGGAAGATGAGCCCGTAGCGGCTCCGCTGTGCGGAGGGAAGGGGGTTCGGGACGCGGTGGGCTTCTTCCGGGAGCTTGTTTCGGCCGAGTGCGTAGATGGCGAGGCCGATGGCCATGCCGATTGCGGCTGCGCCGAAGCCCCAGTGGAAGCCGTTGCTTTCCTGCAGCCAGCCGGTGACGAGCGGTCCAATAAGGGCGCCGAGGTTGATGCCCATGTAGAAGATGGAGAAGCCGGCGTCACGCCGTTCGTCCTTCTCCCCATAAAGGGTGCCGACCAGTGCGGTCGCGTTCGCCTTGAGGCCACCGGAGCCGATGCCCACCAGCACCAAGCCTGCCACCAGGCCCGGGATCCCGGGCAGGAGGGCAAGGGCGATGTGGCCGGCCATGATCATGATGGCGGAACCGAAAAGTACCCGTTCGGATCCGAAAAGCCGGTCCGCCAACCATGCGCCCAGGATCGTGGAGAGGTATACGCCTCCGCCGTACGCGCCAACCAGTCCGGCGGCGAGCGATTTGTCGATCGAGAGTCCGCCGTGGTCCGCGGTGAAGTACATGTAGTAAAGCAGGATGCCCTGCATGCCGTAGAAGGAGAATCGTTCCCACATTTCTACGGAGAAGAGGCTGGCCAGCATCTTTGGGTGGCCGAAAAATGACGTATCGCCCGCGTTTTTGGCGGGCGTCCGCGTGTCAAGAGTTGTGCTCATCTAATCCATGGTGACATTGACTGAGCGCATTGTCACATCATTTAGATGCCTAAGGCAACTATTCGCCGTGGTGGAGCGTCGGTTTTTGCTGCCCCTCAAGCTGCCTTGCGAGCCGCAGGAGAAGGAGCTCGGATCCCTGTTTTCCGATGAGCTGGATGCCCATCGGAAACCCCGTTCCAGGCGTTGGGCCGCTCCAATGAACTGGTACGGTGATCGCCGGCAGTCCGCACACGTTCACCATGGAGGACCATGGCGCAAACTCGCATTGCTTGCGATAGTCGTCGTCTGCGTCGCCCGGCCAGTCGGGGGCCGGCCATTGTTCGCCTCCGGGAATTGTCCCGGTGAACCAGCCCACGGGCCGTGGCGTCTGTGCCAGTGACGGCGTCAGGACGAGGTCCCACTGCGCGTACTGGGTGACGGTGTCGTGGGTGAACTGCCGCAGGAAGCTGAGCGCCTCGTTGACCTTGCCTGCGCTCCGCTGTTGCGCCCGACGCCGGAAGGTCCGGGTCAGCGGCGTCAGCAGGGCTTCACGCTGGGGCAGGATCCGGGCGCTCCCGACGCCGGCGGTCCAGGCGGTCGTGAACGCTTCCGGATAGCGGTTGTCGTAGCGGATCTCGGCCTCGAGCACTGTATGGCCCGCTTCCGTCAGTAATTCGATGCCCTTGGCGAGGGCATCCAGGGCCTCCCGCTCTGGGGCGAAGGGAAAGGCGGTGGACCACGGGCTGTCGAGGCTCACGCCGATGCGCAAGGCCGTGGGCGCTTCCTCGAGGCCCGCGAGGTAGCCCCCTTCCGGCCGGATTCCGTGCGGGACGAGGGCATCCATCATGAGAGCGGCGTCGGCGGCGGAGCGCGCCAGAGGCCCGGCCACCACGAGTCGTGCCGCGTCTCCGACGCTTTCCCCGGCCGGCACCAAGCCCCGGCCCGGCTTCAGGCCCAGCAGTCCACATGCCGCAGCGGGAATACGTATGGACCCGCCGCCGTCGCTCCCGGGCGCGAACGGAACCAAGCCCGCGGCAACCGCGGCAGCGCTGCCTCCCGAAGACCCGCCGGAGCTGCGGCTCAGTGCGTGGGGATTGCGCGACGGCGGTGCGATGCGGTTTTCGCTGTAGGCCGTGAGTCCGAACTCCGGAACCTGAGTCTTGCCCAGTGAGATGGCACCGACGCCTCTAAGCGTCGCGGCAAGGGCTCCGTCCTCCGGAGCGGGCTTACGGTCCAGGGCTCCACTGCCGTGAGTGGTCACGACTCCCGCAACATCGGTGAGGTCTTTGAAAACCAACGGCACGCCGTGCAGGAGGGGAAGTTCGGGACCTGCGTTGCGCCGGCGAACGTACGCTGCGTCCGCGGCCCGGGCGTCGAGCAGGGCCTGTTCTGCCGTCACCGTGACGAAGGCCCCCAGCGTATGGTTCAGCTGGCCGATCCTCGCAAGGAAGTGCCCCGTCGCCTCAGTTGCAGAGAGCTGACCGGCGGCCAATGCTTGGCGCAACTCGACCGCGCCGAGTTCGTGGATGTCAGCCAAGGAAGCGGGACTCCAAGCGCTCCTCCACGGCGACGGAAACGGCGTCGGCCGAATCGCCGGGTGCAGCGGTGACGCGATAAGCAGCCTTGCCCCTGACTTCGGCAACCACGTCCACAAGTTCCGTGCCTCTGTAAACGAGCCCGACGCCGTCGTCGGTGCAGTGCGTTTCCCCCAGTGCGCCCTCGGCCACCAGTTGGTGGACAAGCGGGCGGCGGCCCGGCTCGGAGTCATAGTGGACACCGTTGGCGTAAGGGAGGAACCCCAGTCCGTTGGTCACGGCGCGCAATTCAGGGCCGTAGGAATCCGTGGTGCCGCCCTGGTACCAACAAATCGAGCCCGCGGACACTCCGGCGAGGACTACACCGTGTTCCCAGACGCGCCTCAAAATGCCGTCCAGTCCGTGCGCACGCCATACGGCCAGCAGATTGACCACGGAACCACCGTTGACCCACACCACGTCCTGTTCCAAAAGGTACGCCTCGGGATCGCCGTAGTTGGGCATCGTGAAAAGGTTCAGGTGACTGAAATCGAAGCCCGAAACTCTCGCGGCTTGGTCCAATTCCGCGGCGAACCAACGCTGGTCTCCGGAGGCAGTGCCGATATGCGCCACTCGCGGCGCTCGTCCGCTCACCCCGGAGAGTTCGACGGCGTGGTGAACCAGGAAGTCGAACTCCAGCCTGGTGCGATGACCGGACTTATAGCCACCGGAGGTTGCCAGGATGGTGGGCTCGCCAGCAGCCATGGTGCCTCCTTTCTGCCCGTGGTCGGTCTCGATCGCCACAACGGCGAACATTTAGCGCCAACACTAGTGCCGCAGCGGCGGAGTGAGGAAGTACCGTGACCTGCCGCGAGGGTTGCAGCAATGATGGTCCCGTAGCGGGCTGGGCCCACGCCGCGAGGGTTCCAGCAATGATGGTCCCGTAGCGGGCTGGGACTAGGCTTGATTTGGAGATCTGAATCAACTGGAAGGGACCCACGTGAGCGATTTCGAGACCGTGCCTGTCGGCGATGTTCCGGCGGACGCGAAAATCCTGGACGTCCGGGAGGACTACGAATGGGTAGCGGGCCACGCCGAGGGTGCGCTGCATATTCCGCTTGACCAGATCCCGGGCCGCCTCGACGAACTTGACCCCGACGATGACCTTTATGTCATCTGCCGTACGGGCGGACGGTCCTACCGGGCCGTTCAATGGCTGGTGGGGCAGGGCTACACCGCCACCAACATCGCCGGAGGCATGGACATGTGGTTCGAGTCCGGTCGGCCGATGGTTTCGGAGAACGGCCTCAAGCCGGTTGTCCTCTAGCCCCTACGCATAACCCTTAAGGAATATTCAATGTCGGCATCCGCGCTCACCTACACCTTCCTCGGTCCGGAAGGCACCTTCACTGAGGCTGCCCTCCTGCAGGTCCCCGGCGCGGCCGATGCCAACAGGGTGCCCTGCACCAATGTGAACACGGCTTTGGAGAGGGTTCGCCAGGGCGAAGCGGATGCGGCCATGGTGCCGATCGAGAACTCGGTGGAAGGCGGCGTGACCGCCACCCTGGATGCCATTGCCACCGGAACCGAACTGCGGATCATCCGTGAAGCCCTTGTTCCCATCACGTTCGTGCTGGTTGCCCGCCCGGGCGTGAAGATCTCGGACGTCCGCCGGATCTCCACCCATGGCCATGCCTGGGCCCAGTGCCGGCTATGGGTCGATGAAAATATCCCGAATGCGGAATACGTGCCGGGATCCTCCACGGCGGCAGCCGCCGTCGGACTTCTCGAAGGCGAGGCGCACTACGACGCCGCCATCTGCGCCCCCCTTGTCGCGGCCGAACGGCCGGGCCTGAACGTCCTTGCCGAGAACATCGGCGACAACCCCGGCGCAGTTACCCGCTTCGTCCTGGTCAGCCGTCCCGGTGCACTGACAGAACGCACCGGCGCCGACAAGACCACCGTCGTCGTGCCCCTTCCCGAAGACCGCCCCGGCGCCCTGATGGAAATCCTGGACCAGTTTGCCACGCGCGGAGTCAACCTCAGCCGCATCGAGTCCCGGCCCACCGGCCAGTATCTGGGTCACTACTTCTTCAGTATCGACGCCGACGGCCACGCCTCCGACGCCCGGGTAGCCGATGCCCTGGCAGGCCTGCACCGGATCAGCCCGGCCACCCGCTTCCTCGGTTCCTACGCCCGGGCGGACGAGCAGAAAGCCTTGGTGGCCCCGCATACCTCCGACGCCGCGTTCGCGTCCGCACATGCCTGGGTTCGGGGCATTCTGGGCGGCGAACCGGGCGCTTGACCGGCCCGAATCCGCTCCGCAAAGCGTTGGATAATTGACTCTTCAACCCCTATCGCGTGGATAAAACTGTGCGTATGCTTGCTTGATCCACAATTGATGGACGCATGCCCCTAACGGAGGGAGCGGGCCATGTCAGGAAATAGCAATGACACCAGCGGCCAGGGAATGATCGTCAACCCCAAGCCCAAGGCGGACAACCAGGACTGGGACGGCGACGACGCCGACCGGGCCGATCGGCTGCGCTTTGAGGAAGAACAGGCCATGATTCGCGAGCAATCGGAAGCGCGCGCAGCCGCCAAGGCATTGGCAGAACACAAATTGGCCGAAAACAAACTGGCAGAACACAAAGCAACGGAAGCGGCGAAGAACGCCAAGTAGGGCGCCGCGCTATTGCACGGGCACCGCTTATTGCACGCGCACGAGGAGCGAACGCGGCTCCACCTTGACGGTGACCTTTGTGGCCTCGCCCGAGGGATCACCGTCAAGTTGCGTGGCCATAGGTTCGCTGCTGCTGATGACCACTTTGCCCGAGCGGTAAAAATTCATGACCGGCAGGTTCCGGTTGTGCTTGAACAGGATCTTTGTGTATACGGCGATCCAGCCGATGGTGCTGCGCGGGCTCATGACCACAACGTCCAGGACACCGTCGTCGATCATCGCACCGGGGATGAAGTCGATGCCCCCTGGAATCAGGCCACAATTGGCGAACAAGACGCTTCGGATTTTCCGGGACTGCTCGGGCTCGTCGTCCATGGCAATGGTGACCTTTTTGCGCCGTCCGGGCAGGTGGCGAACGCCCGCCTCGGTGTAGGCCAGCCAGCCGACTGCCTTCTTGAGGCCGTCGTTGGTATCGCCCACAACCTCGGCGTCCAGGCCCATGCCGGCGATCACCAGGAAAGCATGCTCGGAAGAGGCGCCTGTCCGCTCGTTGTGGATCGCTATCCGGGCGGTGTCGATGTAGCGCTGGTGGCCGAAGAGCGCCGTGTGGACGTTGCCACGCAGATCGTTGACATCCAGATTCACGTTGCGTGCCAGCAGGTTTCCGGTTCCCAGGGGAATCAAGCCCATCGCGACGTCGGTGTGCGCGAGGGTCTCTGCGACCACGCGCACGGTACCGTCGCCGCCGCCGACGAGTACGACGTCGGGCTTATACGCGAGTGCCGCCTTGGTCTGCGAATGGCCGGGGTCCTCCGCGGTGGTGTCGAAGAAACGGGGTTCGTCCCAGCCCGCAAGACGGCAGGCATCCCGGATGATCCTCCGCGCGTCCTCGGCCTTCGCCTTCACCGGGTTGAGGATCACGGCCACCCTTTGCAGGCCGGCCTCGGGCTTGTGAGCGTCTTCGTGCACAGCGCTGCGGGTATGCCTGGCCCTGAGCCGGCGCACGCCCCACCAACTGGAGACGGCGAAGACCACGCCCCCAGCCAGAATCACGTACAGGATCCAGTTGCTCATGGTGCTTCAACCCTATCCCGCTGCAGGTGCGGCCGTGCACGGCCGCAGGGGGTGCCTGCCGCCGTCGGGGGCTGGCCGCGGAGCTGCTCGCTCATTCGATACTCTTGTCTGGTGATCGACGTAAAAGACCTCAGCGAAAACCCGGACAAGTTCCGTGCCAGCCAGCGCGCCCGCGGCGCCGACGAGTCCGTCGTGGACGCGATCATTTCCGCCGACGCAGACCGCCGCGCGGCCCTGATCCGCTACGAAAACCTCCGTGCCGAGCAGAACGCCTTCGGCAAGAAGGTGGCACAGGCCAAGGGCGAGGAAAAGCAAGCGCTGCTGGCCGAGGTCAAGGAACTGGCCAACTCGGTCAAGGCTGCCTCTGCCGAAGCCGACGCCGCCCAGGCCAAGCAGGAAGAGCTGCTCCGCGTCATCCCCAACCTGATTGAGGACGGCGTGCCGGAGGGTGGCGAGGACGACTTTGTGGTGGTCAAGACGGTTGGCACCCCGCGCGAATTTACTGACTTCGAACCGAAGGACCACCTGGAAATCGGTGAACTCATCGGCGCGATCGACATGGAACGCGGCGCCAAGGTCTCCGGTGCGCGCTTCTACTTCCTCCGCGGCGTCGGTGCCCGGCTGGAGATGGCACTGTTGCAGATGGCCATGGACCAAGCCATCGAGGCCGGCTTCGTACCGATGATCACCCCTACGTTGGTGCGTCCGGAGATCATGCAGGGCACCGGTTTCGATGTAAAGCACGACGCCGAGATCTACCGTCTCGCCGAAGACGACCTTTACCTTGTGGGAACCTCGGAAGTGGCCCTCGCCGGCTACCACTCGGACGAGATCCTCGACCTTTCCGCAGGCCCCATCCGCTACGCCGGGCAGAGCTCCTGCTACCGGCGCGAAGCCGGTTCGCACGGCAAGGACACCCGCGGGATCATCCGCGTCCACCAGTTCAACAAGGTGGAAATGTTCATCTACACCACGGTTGAAGAGGCCGCTGCCGAGCACGAGCGACTCCTGGCCTGGGAAGAGGAAATGCTAGCCAAGGTCGAGCTCCCGTACCGCGTGATCGACACCGCGGCGGGAGATCTCGGCATGTCCGCGGCCCGGAAGTTCGACTGCGAAGCCTGGGTTCCCACCCAGAACGCTTACCGAGAGCTCACGTCGACGTCCAACTGCACCACCTTCCAAGCCCGCCGCCTCAACATCCGCGAGCGTGCGGTCAACGAAGACGGCGTAGCGAAGGGCACCCGCGCCGTCGCCACCCTCAACGGCACGCTGGCCACCACCCGCTGGATCGTTGCCATCCTCGAGCACCACCAGAACCCGGATGGCTCGGTCAACGTCCCTAAGGCACTCCAGAAGTACATCGGCGGCCTCGAGGTCCTCCCCGTTCTGTAGCCGGCCTACCGGTGCACACCTGTCCTCCACAGCCGGGCTTGTCCACATAGAGCCAAAGCGCGGCTGACGCTGCGGAACGATCCATGGATAGTAATTCCATGGACATCCCTCCGCAGCTCATTGTCTCCGCCGAGCGGCTGGCTCTCACCGGCTCCACGGCCGTGATTCACCGGCCGTTCAGGGCAGGACGCCTCGTCCGGCTGAGGCGCGGGTTCTACGTGAAAACCTCCACTTGGGTGGAAGCGACGCCTGCCCAGAGGTTCGAGTGGTCCGCAGCAGCGGTCGGGCTGGCATTCGACCGGCCCGTCTTTTGCGGTGAGTCCGCAGCTGTCGTGCTCGGCGTCCCTACACTTCGCCCCCCGGAGTTCGTCGATCTAGCCACTTCTTCGGAGCGAATCACAGGACGGCGGCCAGCAACGTTTGCGGTCCACGGAAACAGCGCGCTTGCCGAAAAGGCCCGGAATGCAGGCAACCATCCCATGCGCTACGTCCTTCGACGCGACGCGCAGCCCGTAGTTTCCGGCCAGTTTTCCTGCACAGGTCCGGTGCAGACGGCCATGGATGTCATGTGTTCCTCGTCCTTCAGCCGCGCGCTCGTTGTAGCGGACGGAATCGCACGAATGCTCTGGGAACAGGGTTTGCTGGGGCAGGATGCATGCTTGATCGAACACCCTGGGATCGCCTTGGCGCTGGAAGGGATCGTGGCTGATGCCACCAAGCACCGGGCAGTCCGGATCGCGAGCTTGGCTAACGCGAAGGCCGAATCGGCAGGGGAGTCGTTCAGCAGGGCTGTCATCGAGTTGCTGGGCTTTGAGCAACCGCTCCAACAGCACATGATTGTTGACTCCGGCCAGTTCGTTGCCCGGACCGATTTCTGGTGGCCAGAGGAATTGATCGCGGGCGAATTCGATGGCAAGCAAAAGTACTCGGACGAGGACGTGCGGGGGGATTGGAGCGCGGAAGAGGTCGTGCATCGGGAGAAGCTGCGTGAGGACAGCATCCGTGCACTGGGGTTCACCGTCGTCAGGTGGGATTGGGCGGATTTGGAGCAGCCAGGCCGTCTTCGGCAGAAGCTCGTGCACGCCGGACTGCGGCCTCGCGCCAGGGCTTCAGGTTAACACTCACACTGTGGACAAACGTGGGAGTATTCACCGCGTGTTAATCCGTTGCTGTGGTCTGCGTCCTAGCTGGTGTCGTGTGGGGTCTGCTTCACTGGAGGCATGACTATTTTGACTGGTACCTCAGTCGCTGGCATCGATGACCAGCGGAATTTGAATCACAAACTCATGATCGCGTTGGACGTCGACGGAACCCTCGTCGATCATGATGGCCACATGTCGCCAAGCGTCCGCGACGCCGCACGGGCGGTCGTCGCCCACGGACACGACGTCCTGATCGCGACCGGCCGCTCGTTGAACGCCACCTTGCCCATCATTGAGCAGATCGGACTGGAAAGCGGTTATGCCGTGTGCTGCAACGGCGGCGTCACGTTGCGGCTCGACCCCCAGCTGGACACAGGCTACGAGATCATTCACAAAGCCACTTTCGATCCCGCTCCGGCATTGATGGCACTTCGCGAGCAGCTTCCGTCCGCCAAGTACGCGCTCGAGGACGAAGACGGGAACTTCCTCTCCACCGAGCGGTTCCAGGACGCCAGCTTCGGCGTTGAGGCAATCGGCGTCGACTTCCAGACGATGCTCGATGCCACCGCGGTGCGCGTCGTGGTGTTCAGCAGCGAGAACACGGCCGAAGAATTTTCCACAGCCATTCGCAAGATCGGACTGTCCGGGGTCACTTATTCAGTGGGCTGGACGGCCTGGCTGGATATCGCCGCCGCCGGGGTCACCAAGGCCAGCGCCTTGGAGCAGTTGCGCCAGAGGCTCGGCACGCACCCCCGCCACACGGTGGCAGTAGGGGACGGGCGCAATGACATCGAAATGCTCAGCTGGGCCGGGCGCGGTGTCGCCATGGGCCAAGCGCCTGAAGAAGTCATCGCCGTCGCGGATGAGGTTACCGCTTCGGTGTACGACGACGGTGCAGCCCTCATCCTGCGACGCTTGCTGTAACCGCCCCGCGCCGCCGGCTGGCCGGCGGGCAGTCGCCTGTGCTCAGGCGGCGTCGGAGACCACCGTGATGATGCGCCGAAGGCTCATAGCGACCGATGCGGTGGCGTTCACGGACTCCTGGCCGGCGGCTGCTTCCGTGACGGTATCTGTTAGTGCTGCCACACTGTTCCGGGCTTCGTCCAGGGCATTCCTGAAGTCTTCGGAGTTTCCATGCCTCCATTGCCGAATCGCGGTTGCAACCTCCTCCAGGGCCTCAGCCATATTTGGCGGGACTCCCGCCGGAATGACTGTTCCCGCGTCCTCTTCCCAGATGACGCTTGCCAGGACGTCCGTGATGTCCTGGACGTGAAAGGTCAGCCGTTCCAGCGCGCGCAACCGGCCAGGTCGGCGGGCAGGCGCCCAGCCCGACGGCGGGATCGTGGGTTCGCCTTGGCGCTCAATTTCGCCGCCTGGACAGTTGTCCGCACGTCGGTCGTAGTACGTGCGAGCTCGCCGCTGCGGCTCGCCCATTCTTCGTGGTCCGGTGGCCAGGATTCCGTCATGGCGCTGGCCATGTCCCTGAGTTGTTTTGACAGTGCCCGCTGGTGTCGGTCGATGGCGGGATCGATGCCTTCAAGATGCAGGGGAGGAAAGACCAGCCAGTTCACCGCGAAACCGACCGCCACCCCCATAGCCATTTGCAGGACGTACGCGAAAGAGAATCCCTGCGCATTCGAATAACCCAGGACCAAGACGAACAGCGCCGCCATGGGAACCCATTCGGAGGCGCTTCCAAGCCTGGGTAGGCCACCGATAACCACGCCCAGGCCGACGACGACGGCCACCGCTAGTGCGTTCGGGGCGGTGACTGTGGTCACGGCGAAGGCCATGGCAATGCCCAATCCGAGTCCCAGCAGGCTTTGCAGCCCGTGCTTGGCGGAAGCCGCGACGGTGGGGTGCATGCTGACCAAGACACCCAAGGGCGCGTAGTAAGGATAGGAGGCGGCTGTCCCGGGCATCAGCGGTGCAAGGTACCAAGCCAGCCCGGCCGCGGCGGCCGTCTTTGCGGCAAACAAGAGGCGGTGGCCTGTGACGGCCTGCCTGAGAGCGGGAAGAAGCCGCCCAAGCTTTGGCTTGGAGATCATGGACTCAAGGTAGGCGGGGAGGAATAGGTGTGTCGAGGACAATATGGCTGAAGGCGGGTCGACGCAATCAGTAAACCTCGAGGATCAACTGCAGCAAGCGCGCTGCGGCCGGCCGGGCTGCATGCTCCTCCACCCATTGGGCGCGGGCCAGGGCCTTGCTCACGGCCTGGGTGCTGATCCCCAGTTCCTGGGCCACGGCCTTCTGTTGTCCACGCACGCCCGGCGTCAGCAGGTCCAGGACGCGCCACTCGGCTATGCTCCGATGCTGCACAATGTGCCCAAGGAGCCGCAGTACAGCCTCCGATTCGGCAGCGAGGGCAGCGATCGGCCCCTCGACGGCCACAGGGACGCGCTCTTTGCCATTCCGCAAGCGGTCCACTGCGCGGCGTGCGTAGACCAGGCCGTGACCGGAGGCGTCTTTGATTTGCCTGGGCAGCGGTTCGTTGACCGGTCCGGCGCCGATTCCCACGTACCATTGTCCGCTCCGCAAGGCGATGAGCGCCGAATCCACGGCTTGATGCGGGAATTCCACGATGCCCTGGACTTCGTCCTCTACCGAGCGGTCAAAGTCCAAGCACGCCGGGATGTGGCGCAGGTCTTTGAGCAGCTGCGGTACGAGGTCTCCGTTGCCGCGGCTGTCGCGTTGGTTGATGGTCAGCGTGAACATGGTGGATCAAACATTACCGGCAGGTAGCTGACTTTCAAGCGGTTAATCCAGAGCCAACTTCTCGTTACGACGCCGGGTGCCCGGCGATTGTGAGCCGGACCGTTGCGCGTCGGGGACCTACCCGTTAACGACGACGGCGGCGGGTGCGGTTCGCATGGAACCGCAC